>CAYUAZ010000057.1:4468-10719 GCA_964442865.1 uncultured Gammaproteobacteria bacterium | reverse complement strand
TTGGCGTCGGTTACCGCGCCCAAATGCAGGGCAAGGTGCTTAACCTTATCCTCGGTCACTCGCACCCGATCAGTTTTACCCTGCCGGACGGCATCACCATCGAGACGCCTACCCAGACAGAGATCATCGTCAAGGGTATCAACAAGCAGTTGGTCGGCGAAGTGGCGGCGAAGATACGCGCCTATCGCAAGGTCGAGCCCTACAAGGGTAAGGGCGTTAAGTATTCGGACGAAATTGTTGTGCGTAAAGAAGTCAAAAAGAAATAACGCGCGGCTATAGGTAGAGAACATTATGAACATGGACAAGAAAGAAAACCGTCTGCGCCGCGCCCGGCGCTCCCGCGCCAAGATCCGGGAGTTGGGTGCGATGCGCCTGTGTGTAAACCGCACGCCGCAGCACATCTACGCCCAGATCATAGATCCCAGCGGCGCCCAGGTTAAAGTGTGCGCCTCGACGCTGGAGGCCGCCGTCAAGGGCGGACTCAAAAATACCGGCAACGTGGCCGCCGCCGCTGCGGTCGGCAAGGCGATAGCGGAAAAGGCCAAGGCAGCGGGCATCACCCGGGTGGCGTTTGATCGTTCCGGATTTAAATACCATGGTCGTGTCAAGGCGCTGGCCGATGCCGCGCGTGAACATGGTCTCGAATTCTGACGAATTCCAAGGATTGATTTATGGCAGGTTACGAAGTCCCAAAAAATAACGACGGCTTGCTGGAGAAGCTGGTCGCGGTCAATCGCGTCGCCAAGGTGGTGAAGGGCGGACGGCAATTCGGTTTCGCGGCCCTGACGGTGGTCGGTGACGGCAACGGCAAGGTTGGCCTAGGACGCGGCAAGGCACGCGAGGTGCCGATCGCCATCCAGAAGGCCATGGACGATGCGCGCCGCAACCTGCGCTCCATCAGTCTCAAGGGCGGCACCTTGCAATACCCCATAACCTCCGAGCACGGCGCGGCCAAGGTGTTTATGCAGCCTGCCTCGCAGGGTACCGGCATTATCGCGGGCGGTGCGATGCGCGCGGTGTTTGAGGTGCTGGGTGTGCACGATGTGCTGGCCAAGTGCATAGGCTCCACCAATCCTATTAACGTGGTGCGCGCGACCATCAAGGGTCTGACTGTGATGAACGATCCGGAAGACATCGCGGCCAAGCGCGGCAAGTCACTGAGCGATATTCTGGAATAGTCATGGCGAAAAAGAACGCTTCCAAAACGATTAAGGTGACACTGGTGCGCAGCCGCTTCGGGCGCTTGCCGGTGCACCGGGCCTGTCTCGCGGGTTTGGGTCTCAGGCGCATGCACAACAGCGTTGAGCTGACCGACACCCCGAGCGTGCGCGGCATGATTAACAAGATCTCCTACATGCTCAAGGTCGAGGATTTAACATGATGCGCCTCAACACACTAAAGCCTGCCAAGGGCGCCAAGCAGTCCGCCCGGCGCGTAGGGCGCGGTATCGGCTCGGGTCTGGGCAAGACCTGCGGGCGCGGCCATAAGGGACAGCATGCGCGCGCCGGCGGCTATCATAAGGTCGGTTTCGAAGGCGGACAGATGCCCATCCAGAGGCGTCTGCCGAAGATCGGTTTCGCGTCGCTGACGGCGAAGGATACCGCTGAGATCAGGCTGCATGAGCTTGCCAAGGTCAAGGGCGACAAAATAGATCTGTTGGCCCTTAAAGCGGCCAACCTGGTGCCGCAAGGCACGAAACGCGTGAAGGTGATTCTGTCCGGCAAGATCACCGTGCCGGTGACTCTGCACGGCGTCGCCGTGACCAAGGGCGCCAGGGCCGCCATCGAAGCGGCGGGCGGCAAGGTCGAGGAGTAAGGTGGCCGTTACGTCCTCAACACTGGCTAACGGCTTGGCCGGTGCAGGCCGTTTCACGGAGCTTAAGCGCCGTTTGTTGTTTGTGCTGGGCGCGTTGCTGGTGTTTCGTATCGGCACCCATATACCGGTGCCTGGGATAGATCCGGTCGCGCTGGCCGTCCTGTTCGATCAGCAGCGCGGCACCATCGTGGACATGTTCAACATGTTCTCAGGTGGCGCGCTGGAACGCTTTTCGGTGTTTGCGCTGGGGATCATGCCGTACATTTCGGCTTCGATCATTATCCAGTTGTTGACGACGGTGGTGCCGACCCTCGAACAACTGAAGAAAGAGGGTGAATCGGGGCGACGCAAGATCAGCCAGTACACCCGGCGTTTCACGCTGGTGCTGGCGGTATTTCAGTCCATCGGCATCGCTATCGCCCTGCAAAGTCAGCAGGCCGGGGCCGTGCAGGTGGTGATTAATCCGGGGACGCAATTTGTTTTTGTGGCGGCACTGACCCTGGTCACCGGCACCATGTTTCTGATGTGGTTGGGTGAGCAGGTGACTGAGCGCGGCATCGGTAACGGTATCTCGATCATCATCTTCGCGGGCATCGTGGCGGGTCTGCCGCAGGCCATCGGCGGCACGCTGGAGTTGGCGCGCACCGGCGAGATGAACTTCCTCACGGTGGGAATACTGTTTGCCCTGGCGATCGCGGTGACGAGTTTTGTGGTGTTTGTAGAGCGCGGCCAGCGGCGGATTACGGTCAATTACGCCAAGCGCCAGCAAGGACGCACGATGTATGCGGGGCAGACCAGCCACTTGCCGCTCAAGGTTAACATGGCGGGGGTGATACCTCCGATCTTCGCATCGAGCATCATCCTGTTTCCCGCCACCATAAGCGGCTGGTTCGGGAATACCGAGGGATTGGGTTGGCTGAAGGACATCTCGACCACGCTCTCTCCCGGTCAGCCGATTTACGTGCTTTTGTACGCATCGGCGATTATATTTTTCTGCTTTTTTTATACGGCCTTGGTGTTTAATCCCAAGGACACGGCAGATAACCTGAAGAAATCCGGGGCCTTTATCCCGGGGATACGGCCGGGCGAGCAAACGGTGCGCTACATTGACAGCGTGATGACGCGCCTCACCGCAGGCGGGGCGCTCTACATAACGCTGGTCTGCTTGTTGCCGGAGTTTTTGATTGTGTATTGGAATGTGCCGTTTTATTTCGGCGGCACGTCGTTGCTGATTATTGTTGTGGTGGTCATGGACTTTATGGCGCAGGTGCAGGCGCACCTGATGTCGCATCAATATGAGGGCCTGCTGAAGAAGGCCAATCTGAGAAGGTGAGGTAAGGGAGTCAATGTTATGAAGGTGCGAGCCTCGGTAAAAAAGATGTGCCGTAATTGCAAGGTCGTGCGGCGTAAGAGCGTGGTGCGAGTGATTTGCACCGATGCACGTCATAAGCAACGGCAAGGGTGAGCCGCGTATAGCGGCGAACGACAGCACAGGATGTGCTGGCTGGGGCGCGGGTATTACGCCCAATTCGCGCCAGGGATGGCAATGATGAAATTTGTGATCCAAAGATTTATGGAAATTTGAATATGACGACACACTACAAATGCCGACCGGAGTGGATTAAATGGCCCGTATAGCTGGCATAAATATTCCGGTTCAGAAACACACATCCATCGCGCTGACCGCGATTTACGGTATCGGCCGTGAGCGCGCCCTGGATATTTGCAAGGCGACCGGTGTGAACCCGCAAATCAAGATTAAGGATCTCACCGACGCACAGGTCGAGGCCTTGCGTATAGCGGTGGCCAAGTTCACCGTCGAAGGCGATCTGCGACGCGAGGTCTCGATGAGTATCAAGCGTTTGATGGATCTGGGCTGTTACCGCGGCCTGCGTCATCGCCGTGGCCTGCCGGTGCGCGGTCAGCGTACCCGCACTAACGCGAGGACCCGTAAGGGCCCGCGCAAGGCGATCAGGAAATAAGTTGACAGTATTTAAACAGGATATCTATGGCTAAGGTCACCACCCGCGTTCGCAAGCGCGTTAAAAAGAATGTCGTTGATGGCATGGCGCACATCCACGCCTCGTTCAACAATACGATAATTACCATCACCGACAGACAGGGTAATACCCTGGCGTGGGCGACGTCCGGCGGCTGCGGCTTCCGCGGCTCTCGCAAGAGCACGCCGTTCGCCGCACAGGTCGCAGCGGAAAAGGTGGGTAATGCAGTGCAGGAATTTGGCGTGAAAAACCTTGAAGTCTTTGTTAAAGGTCCGGGCCCAGGCCGAGAGTCGGCCGTGCGCGCCCTTAATGCGGCCGGTTTCAAGGTTTCCAACATCACTGACGTGACACCGATTCCACACAACGGTTGCCGTCCCCCCAAAAAGCGTCGCGTGTAAGCCGGAGGCAGTCTTGGCAAAATATATTGGTCCAAAATGTCGTTTATGTCGTCGTGAGGGAGAGAAGCTTTTCCTGAAGGGCGAGAAGTGCTTTGGCAGCAAGTGTGCGATTGAAAGCCGCGCGTTCCCGCCGGGCCAGCACGGACAGCGCCGCACCCGGCTCTCGGATTACGCGACCCAGCTCCGCGAAAAGCAGAAGGTGCGCAGGGTCTACGGCGTGCTGGAGTCCCAGTTCCGTCTCTACTACAAGGAGGCGGATCGCCGCAAGGGTTCAACCGGCGAGAATCTGCTCCAGTTGCTGGAGGGCCGTCTGGACAACGTGGCTTACCGCATGGGATTCGCCACTTCGCGCAGTGAGGCGCGCCAGTTGGTGCGTCACAACACGGTGACGGTGAACGGCAAAAAGGTGAATATACCCACTTATCAGGTCAAGCCCAGCGATGTGGTCGCGGTGAGCGAGAAGGGCAGGAGCCAGTTGCGCATCCAGGCCGCGCTCGACATGGCGCAGCAGCGCGGCTTTCCCGATTGGATTGATGTGGATGTAAGCAAGATGCAGGGCGTGTTCAAGTCGAAGCCGGAGCGCAGTGATTTGCCCGCCGAGATCAATGAGCATCTTATTGTCGAGCTTTACTCGAAGTAAGCATCCTAAGTTGTATCGCTGTTTGTTGAAGAGAGGGTTTTTATGCAAGGCTCAGTCTCAGAATTTTTAAAGCCTCGTCTGGTTGAAGTTCAGCACATAGACGCCAAGCACGCCAGAGTGGCGATGGAGCCGCTGGAGCGCGGCTTCGGACATACCCTGGGTAACGCGCTGCGGCGCATCCTGCTGTCTTCAATGCCAGGCTGCGCCGTTGTGGAAGCTGAGATTCAGGGTGTGGTGCACGAGTACACCAGTATCGAAGGTGTGCAGGAGGACGTGGTTGAGATACTGCTCAATCTTAAAGGTCTGGCGATCCGCATGCACAACAAGGACGAGTCTACCCTCACCTTGAGCAAGAAAGGCCCCGGTGTGGTGACCGCCAACGACATCACCCTGGATCATGACGTTGAGATCGTGAACCCCGATCACGTCATCGCGCATTTGACCAAGGCCGGTGCGCTGCACATGACCCTGAAGATCAAGCGCGGCCGTGGTTATGAGCCCTCTACCGCACGGCTGTCGCGTAGCGAGGAGGACAAGGCCATCGGCAAGCTGCAACTGGATGCTTCGTTCAGCCCGGTGCGCAAGGTGACCTATGCGGTCGAGAGCGCGCGCGTGGAACAGCGCACCGACCTCGACAAGCTGGTGATAGATATCGAAACCAACGGTACGGTGGACCCCGAAGAAGCGATCCGCCGCGCCGCGCACATCCTGCAGGACCAGCGCTCGATCTTTGTGGAGCTGAAAGGCAGCGAGGTGGCGCGTCCCAGTTCGGTACAAGCGGTCGAGGTTGATCCGATCCTGCTGCGCCCGGTGGACGATTTGGAGTTGACGGTTCGTTCCGCCAATTGTCTCAAGGCGGAGAGTATCCATTATATCGGCGATCTCATTCAACGCAGCGAAGTGGAATTGTTGAAGACGCCTAATCTGGGCAAAAAATCACTCACGGAGATCAAGGACGTGCTGGCCTCGCACGGTCTGTCTTTGGGCATGCGCCTGGATAATTGGCCGCCGCCAAATCTGAAAGAGCCCGAGAAGGTTGCGGCGCCGGTTTCGGCTACGGCCTAAGCCCAGAATACGAAAGGATAAACTATGCGTCACCAAAATACTGGTCGTCAACTGAGCCGCAACAGCAGCCACCGCAAGGCATTGCTGAAAATGCTGGCGGTCGCGCTGATGCGCCATGAAATCATCAAGACCACCCTGCCCAAGGCCAAAGAGCTGCGCCGCGTTGCGGAGCCGTTGATTACCCTGGCCAAGATTGATAGCGTCGCCAAGCGGCGACTCGCCTTTGCGCGTCTGCGTGATCGTGAGATCGTCACCAAGCTGTTTAACGAACTCGGCCCCCGCTACAAGGCGCGCCCGGGCGGCTACCTGCGTATCCTGAAGTGCGGCTTCCGG
>CAYUAZ010000057.1:0-4458 GCA_964442865.1 uncultured Gammaproteobacteria bacterium | reverse complement strand
CCGATGGCCATCGTTGAACTGGTGGATCGTCCCATGCCGGCGGACGAAGGTAAAAAAGCCGCGTAGCGTCGGGTTCATTCGGCCTACCCTAAAAACCGGGCTCTGCCCGGTTTTTTTATGACTACAGATGACCTCAGGCGACGCAGAGAAATATAATTTAAACAGTTCCCCCCGCGTCTGCTGCGATGCAGATATTTTTAAGGAGCATAGTGATGCAGATGAATCGCACTACTCTGATCGGTTTAAGTGTATTGTTCATGACCACCTCCGTGTGGGCCTATGACCCGCTACATGCTTTACCCGAAGCACCCCCCATTCCCTCCGATAACCCGCTGACGGCCGAAAAGAGCGCGTTGGGCAGGCAGTTGTATTTTGACACCCGCCTGTCGTTGAACAACAAGGTGTCTTGTAATACCTGTCATAACCTCGAGACCGGCGGGGTGGATCACCGCCAGCTCTCCATCGGCGCGCTCGGCAAGCCGGGGCGGCGTTCCACACCGACGGTTTTGAATGCAGCCTATCAGAGCGTACAGTTCTGGGATGGCAGGGCGGAGAGTCTGGAAGCCGCCGTTAAGGACCACCTGTTCGATCCCACCGTGATGGCCATGCCTGACGAACAGCAGGTGATCGAGGCGGTGCAGCGCCGTCATCTAAAACAGTTCACCAAGGTCTTCGGCTCAAAGGATGCCGTGACGCTCGATAACATCGCCAAGGTCATTGCCAGCTTTGTGCGCACGCTGGTGACGCCGGACAGCGCCTTTGACCGTTATGTGCAAGGTGATAAACAGGCTTTGAGCGAGCAGGCCGTGCGCGGCATGAGGGAATTTGAATCAGCCGGTTGTGGGGCATGCCACTTCGGTGATAATTTTTCCGGCCCGCCGGTACCGATGGGGGAGGGGTTCTATGAGTGATTTCCCAATTACCTGGGCAGTGAGTATGATAAAAAGTATAGCCTGGTGACCGATGACCAGGGCCGATAGGAGGCCACCAAAGACCCCATTCATAAACGGCTGTTTCATGTACCGACGCTGCGTAACATTGCGCTTACCGCGCCGTATTTCCACACCGGCACGGTCCCCAGCCTGGAGGAAGCGGTGCGGGTGATGGCGGTGACGCAACTTAAGAAAAAATTGTCCGATCGGCAGGTGGAGGATATCGTCGCCTTCCTGAACAGCCTGACGGGAAGATTTCCCTCACAAGCGCACCTCAAGAGATGATTGCCTTGTTGCCGGTATGTTTATCTATACCATTGTTTTTACTATAAATTATTAACACTGTTCATGACCAAACGGCAGGCTGTCTCAACGTGTACACTGACAGCAACTTAACTCTATAAAAGGAGCCTCTGGTGAATAAGCAAATATATGCCTGGATCGTCGCTGCAACCCTTGTTGCGCCGGTTTTGGCCGTGCCCGCCCATGCCGATAGCTACATCATTAAAGAGGTTAAAGAAGCCCAGCCCGGCCACTGGATATTGCTGGGCCTGCACTGGGTGGAGGGGTTGCAAGAGATTGAAGTGAAGGTGGCGACCGATCAGGACCAGTCTGCCATTGGCACCTTTATTCGCGCCTACTTTTACGATCAGGACAAGAACTTACTGGTCAAATATGAAAGCCCTCCTGCAGCAGGCTCCAAAACTCCCGACGGTGTGGTGACGCTATTCGCCAAGCCCGGCAACTTCATCAAGGGCAAGGTAGAGACCCTGTATTTTCCGATCACCGATGAAATTGTGGGGAAATGGAAAAGCGTGGTGGTGGTGTTCGGCGACTCGAAACAGGCTGTCGCGCGGGTTCACCCGGGAGGTAAGCTGGCAGACTACGAATTTGATGAAAAGAAGTGGGTGAAGTGATGCGCCGCTGCATGTTCACTTACGGCAGCGCCACACTCTGAGCTATGTCTGTATTTTACGGACACTCGGCGGGGACGTAATATCGGGGCAAACGCCCGTTGTGAGCACAGCTATAGCCATCAGCAGGAAGTTCTGCTCAAGCGCGTAATTACGCTTTAATTTCGGCTGGATTTCGCGTTAGCTACCGAATAATTGGCGCTCCCTAGGGGACTCGAACCCCTGTTATCGCCGTGAGAGGGCGGTGTCCTAGGCCACTAGACGAAGGGAGCGGAAGGGTGGAAATTCTGCGCGGGAAAAGATGCTATTATACGCGAACCACCGCGCCACTCAAGTTGCTCTGTCACACTCTATCTATAAAGTAAGGTATCGCCATAATAAAAAATACCGTTAAAACCGGCCCCCTGCGCCATATCGGCCACAACATCACGGCCGCCCAAACCAGCGTGAATGCCATGCGCGTGGTGAGCCGCCTCAAGGAGGCGGGGTATGAGGCCTATCTGGTGGGCGGATGTGTGCGCGATTTGCTGCTGGGCCGCGAGCCCAAGGATTTCGATGTCGCCACCAATGCCCATCCCGATCAGGTGCAACACCTGTTCCGCAACTGCCGTCTGATCGGCCGGCGGTTTCGTCTCGCCCATGTGCGGTTCGGGCGCGAGATCGTGGAAGTAGCCACCTTTCGTGGTGGTACGGACGAGGAGGAAGACGCCGACCATAAGAACGAGAGCGGTAGGGTGATGCGCGATAATGTCTACGGCAGCACCCTCGAAGAAGACGCCTGGCGCCGCGACTTCACCGTCAACGCCCTGTTCTATGACAGCACCGATGGCAGCGTCATAGACTACACCGGCGGGCTGGCCGATTTACGGGAAGGCTCGCTGCGCCTGGTGGGCGACCCGCAGTTACGTTATCGTGAAGACCCGGTGCGCATGTTGCGCGCGGTGCGCTTCGCCGCCAAACTCGGATTTCGCATCCATCCCGGCAGTGAGGCGCCGATTCTCGAGTTTGGCTACCTGCTGGAGGACATCCCCCCGGCGCGTCTGTTCGAAGAGGTGCTCAAGTTATTCATGGGCGGCTGCGCCGTGCAAACCTTCGAACTGCTGCGCCACTACCAATTATTCCGCCATTTATTTCCGCAAACCGAGGCCAGCCTGGAGCAGTCTGGCCCGCATCTGGGCCTGCTGGTTCAGGCGCTGACCAACACCGATACGCGGATCGCCGAAGACAAACCGGTTACGCCCGCGTTTCTGTTCGCCGCCCTGCTGTGGGGGCCGATGCGCCAGTTGGCGGAGCAGCCGCGCGGTCCCGAGGGCAGCGAGGTGCAGGCCCAGGAGGTCGCCGCCGAGCGGGTGGTCACGCGCCAGGTTCAGCGCGTCGCCGTGCCCAAGCGATTTACCGTACCGATGCGCGAGATCTGGAGCCTGCAACCGCGGCTCTTGCAGCGCTCCGGCAAGCGGCCGCTGCGGCTGCTGGCCCACCCGCGGTTCCGCGCGGCTTACGATTTTCTCCTGTTACGCAACGCGGCGGGCGAACCGCTGCAGGAGCTGTGCGACTGGTGGACCGAGTTTCAGACCGCCCAAGGCGGCGAACAAGAGGTGATGATCAGTCGCGCGCCGGCGACGGCGGTCAAAAAGCGCCGCCGTCGGCGCCGGTAGACGAACCATAGTATGACGGCGGTGCGCGCCTATGTGGGCCTGGGCAGCAACCTGGACGACCCGGAGCGGCAGGTCCATCGCGCCTGCACGGAACTGGCCACACTGCCCCACACCCGGCTCATCAAGCACTCGCGCTTATATAAGAGCGCCCCGCTCGGCCCGCCGGATCAGCCGGAATATATCAATGCCGTGGCGCTGCTGGAGACCGGGTTACCGGCCAAACAATTGCTCGAACAATTATTGGAGATCGAGCAGCGGCATGGGAGAATACGCACTAGTGAACATTGGGGGCCGCGCAGCTTGGACCTCGACCTGCTTTTGTATGGTGAATCGCACTACACGGAGCCAAGCTTGACTGTGCCCCACCCACGTTTACACCAACGCGCCTTTGTCTTGTATCCGCTGGCCGAATTGGATCCGGAGTTGCACATCCCCGGCCAGGGTCCGCTGCGCGACCTGCTCAAACACTGCCCAAAGCAGAAATTGACGCCGCTGCCGTTGGCGCTGTAGATGACCACCCTCCTCCCCGCACAGCACCGCTACATCGTGGTGGAAGGCCCGATAGGCGTAGGCAAGACCAGCCTCGCGGGTCGGCTCGCCCACTCCCTGGGGGCTTCGTTGTTGCTGGAAGAGGCCCAGGACAACCCGTTTCTGGAGCGCTTTTATCAGAATCCGCGGCAGGCCGCGCTGCCGACGCAACTGTATTTTCTGTTCCAGCGCGCCCGTCAGATTGGCGCGCTGCGCCAGCGGGATTTGTTCCGCCCGACGCGGGTGGCCGATTTCCTGATGGAAAAGGATCGCCTGTTCGCGGAGTTGACCCTCGACGACGACGAACTGCGTCTCTATCAACAGGTGTTCCATCAGCTCACCCTGGACGCGCGGGCGCCGGATCTGGTCATCTATCTCCTGGCCCCGGTGGAAGTGCTGTTGTCTCGTATCCACAAGCGCGGCTTGAGC
>CAYUAZ010000056.1:0-10736 GCA_964442865.1 uncultured Gammaproteobacteria bacterium | reverse complement strand
AGAGCCAGCACGAGGTCCGTAAGCTCATCGCCGGACCGACGGTGTTCATCTGCGACGAGTGCGTCGAGCTGTGCAACGACATCATCCGCGAAGAGGTGCAGGAAAAATTTGCCGCCAACCGTGGCAACAAGCTGCCCACGCCGCACGAGATCAAACAGATCCTGGATGAGTACGTCATCGGCCAGACCCGCGCCAAGAAAATTCTCTCGGTGGCGGTGTACAACCACTACAAACGTCTCGAATCCGCGCAAAAGAAAGACGACATCGAGATTTCCAAGAGCAATATCCTGCTGATCGGTCCCACCGGTTCGGGCAAGACCCTGCTCGCCGAGACCCTCGCGCGTCTGCTCAATGTCCCCTTCACCATCGCCGACGCCACCACCCTGACCGAGGCGGGCTATGTCGGCGAAGACGTGGAAAACATCATCCAGAAGCTGTTGCAGAAGGCCGAATACGACGTAGAGAAGGCCCAGACCGGCATCGTCTACATAGACGAGATAGACAAGATCTCGCGCAAATCGGACAACCCCTCCATCACCCGCGACGTGTCGGGCGAAGGCGTGCAGCAGGCCCTGCTCAAACTGATCGAAGGCACCATCGCCTCGGTGCCTCCGCAGGGCGGCCGCAAGCATCCCCAGCAGGAATTTTTGCAGGTCAACACACGCAACATCCTGTTCATCTGCGGCGGTGCGTTTTCCGGTCTCGATAAGGTGATCCGCGACCGTTCCGAGAAGGGCGGTATCGGCTTTTCCGCCGAACTCAAGACCAAGGATAAACGCGACGCCAACAAGGTGCTGCACGGCGTGGAGCCGGAAGACCTCATCAAATACGGTCTCATCCCCGAATTCGTCGGCCGCCTGCCGGTGGCGGCGGTGCTCGATGAGCTGGACGAAGAGGCCTTGATGCGTATCCTGGTCGAGCCGCGCAACGCCATCACCAAGCAGTTCCGTAAACTTTTTGAGATGGAAGGCACCGACATCGAGTTCCGCGAGGACGCCCTGCGCGCCGTGGCGACCAAGGCCATGGAGCGGAAAACCGGCGCGCGCGGGCTGCGTTCCATCCTGGAGAAGGTGTTGCTCGACACCATGTTCGATCTGCCTTCGCTCGGCAAGGTCAGCAAGGTGGTGGTGGACGCGGGCGTCATCAACGGCCAGTCCGAGCCCTTGATGATTATTGACGGCGCGGGCGGCGATCATCAGCGGACGGCGATACATCAGAGCAAACCCGGTTGATTTAGGCGTTAATAGGCCCCATATTGGTCTAAAGAGTTGTTGTTAACTGCCGTTAAAGACTAGAGTGCTTCCGAATTTGGAAGCCTCTGCGAGCGGTCTGACCTAACCCAAAGGGCCCCTATATGGAAAAAGACATACCCGCTACTGTAACCGATGACCAGATCATCGTGGTGCCGGTGTTGCCGCTGCGCGATGTGGTGGTCTACCCGCACATGGTCATTCCCCTCTTCGTAGGCCGGGAAAAGTCCATCAAGGCCCTGGAAGCGGCCATGGAGGGTAACAAGCAGATCTTGCTGGTGGCCCAGAAGAACGCCGCGGTGGATGATCCCCAGATAGACGAGCTCTACAAGGTCGGTACGCTGTCCAGCGTGTTGCAGCTCCTGAAACTGCCTGACGGCACCATCAAGGTGCTGGTCGAGGGCGCCGAACGGGCCAGCATCGTCAACGTGGTGCGCGCGCATGATTATCTGAGCGCCCAGGTTGGCAAAATGGCCTCGCTTGCCATGGACGAACGCGAGGTCGAGGTGATGTCGCGTTCCGTGCTCACCCAATTCGATCAGTACGTCAAACTCAACAAAAAGATCCCACCGGAGATCCTCTCCGCGCTCGCCAGCATAGACGACCCCGGCCGGCTGGCCGATACCGTGGCCGCCCACATGACCCTCAAGCTGGAAGAGAAGCAGGCCATCCTGGAGATGGACAACGTGCGCGCGCGCTTCGAGCACCTGATGGGCATCATGGAGTCGGAGATTGATCTGTTGCAGGTCGAGAAGCGCATCCGTGGCCGCGTCAAGCGCCAGATGGAGAAGAACCAGCGCGCGTACTATCTCAACGAACAGATGAAGGCCATCCAGAAGGAACTGGGTGAGATGGACGAGGCGCCCAACGAGCTCGAAGAGCTGGCCCAGAAAATCGAAAAGGCAGGCATGAGCAAGGAGGCCAAGACCAAGGCGACCACCGAGCTCAACAAGCTCAAGATGATGTCGCCGATGTCGGCCGAGGCGACCGTGGTGCGTAATTACGTGGATTGGCTGGTCAACGTGCCGTGGAAGAAACGCAGCAAGATTTCGCGCGACCTGGCCAAGGCCGAGGCGATACTGGAAGCCGATCACTATGGGCTCGATAAGGTCAAGGAACGCATCCTCGAATACCTCGCGGTGCAACTGCGGATAGACGAACCCAAGGGCCCGGTGCTGTGCCTGGTGGGTCCGCCCGGCGTAGGCAAGACCTCGCTGGGGCAGTCCATCGCGCGCGCCACCAACCGCAAATTCATCCGCATGTCGCTGGGCGGCGTGCGCGACGAGGCCGAGGTCCGCGGTCATCGCCGCACCTATATCGGTTCCATGCCGGGCAAGCTCATCCAGAACATGGCCAAGGTGGGCACGCGCAACCCGCTGTTCCTGCTGGATGAGGTGGACAAGATGGCAATGGATTTCCGCGGCGATCCCTCCTCCGCGTTACTGGAAGTGCTGGACCCCGAACAGAACCATACCTTCAGCGATCACTATCTGGAGGTGGACTACGACCTCTCCGGCGTCATGTTCGTGTGTACGGCGAATACCCTGAACATCCCGGGCCCGCTGTTAGACCGTATGGAGGTGATCCGCATCCCCGGCTACACCGAGGATGAGAAGATCGCCATCGCCATGCGCTATTTATTGACCAAGCAGATCAAGAACAACGGTCTCAAGGACAGCGAAATCGCCGTCCAGGAAGCCGCGATCCGCGACATAATCCGTTATTACACCCGCGAGGCCGGGGTGCGAAATCTGGAACGTGAGATCTCCAAGATCTGCCGCAAGGTGGTGAAAGAGATCCTGCTCAAGCCCAGCGATAAAAAGATCACCATCACGCCCCGTAATCTGGAAAAATATCTCAGCGTGCAGCGTTTCCGTTACGGGCGCGCCGAGGAGCACGACCAGGTCGGCCAGGTCACCGGTCTCGCCTGGACCGAGGTCGGCGGCGAGTTGCTGACCATCGAAGCGGCGGTGATGCCCGGCAAAGGCACGCTTACCAACACCGGCACCCTCGGCGATGTCATGAAGGAATCCATCCAGGCGGCCATGAGCGTGGTGCGGGCGCGCACGGCTGCGCTCGGCATCGCCCCCGATTTTTACCAGAAGAACGATGTCCACATCCACGTACCGGAGGGCGCCACCCCCAAGGACGGCCCGAGTGCGGGCGTGGGGATGTGCACGGCCCTGGTGTCGGCCCTCACCGGTATCCCGGTGCGCGCCAACGTGGCGATGACCGGCGAGATCACCCTGCGCGGGGAAGTCCTCCCCATCGGCGGGCTCAAGGAGAAGTTGCTGGCCGCCCACCGTGGCGGGATCGGTATCGTCATCATCCCCGAGGAAAATCGCCGCGATCTGGCCGAGATTCCAAAGAATATCAAACAAAGTCTCGACATCCGCACTGCGAAATGGATAGACGAGGTCCTGGAGATTGCCCTGCAGCGCGTGCCGGGCCCTGTAAGTGATGACAAGGCGGTGGAAGTCCCGGCAGTCGTAGAGCATGAAGCGGCGGCGGAGCCGGTCCCGGTTAATGCGCTTACTACGCATTAACTGCTAACACACTCATCTGCAAAGGAAGTTCTTTTGTGCCCGATGCTGCGCGAGGTTCTCGCGCAGCATCGGCGTAGCATTACCATTGCGAATAATTCTCAGCTTAGCCTATCGAAATTCACCACATCTGCTCGCATTGGCTTGACACGGCTTTCGCGCAGTTGGTATAAAGTCCATTAGTAATACGCAGTACACCATCCACCGTTCTATCCTGACTTACAGAGAGGGGAGTTATAAAAGTGAATAAAGCCGAACTCATAGATGCAGTAGCCGCCTCAGCCGACATTTCCAAAGCAGACTCCGGCCGCGCCTTAGACGCCGTCATCGCAGCGATCGGCAAGGCCCTCAAGAAAGGCGACCAGGTCACCCTGGTGGGCTTTGGGACCTTCCTGGTACGTAAGCGTGCAGCACGTACCGGACGCAACCCACGCACCGGAGCAGCCATCAAGATCAAGGCCTCAAAAGTACCTGCCTTCAAGGCTGGTAAAGCACTCAAGGATACCGTAAACTAATCGGCTTTCCTTGGGTGCTTAGCTCAGCTGGTAGAGCGTCGCCTTTACACGGCGAATGTCGGGGGTTCGATCCCCTCAGCACCCACCAGCATGAGGAGTGGTAGTTCAGCTGGTTAGAATACCTGCCTGTCACGCAGGGGGTCGCGGGTTCGAGTCCCGTCCACTCCGCCACTATGGTTGTCATGAGGGCGCTCCGTGAGGTGCGCCCTTATTTATTAAGGGGCTTAGAGCATATCCATAAACAGTTCCCCTGTATTCCTTGAGATAAAAAGGCTGCACCGCAGAGGGCACGGAGAAGAAATAAACCTTTCCCAAGAGCATTCTTCTGAGTCCTCTGCGGTAAATTGTTTATGGATAAGTTTTTGGTCAAAATACTCCCGAAGTCTGGAGACTAACCGATGTTACAAAGCATTCGAGACCGTGCCCAGGGTTGGCTGGCGTGGGTAATCGTGGGGCTCATCATCATCCCCTTTGCACTGTGGGGTGTTCAAGAATACGCGGGCGTCGCTGGCGGCGTGAATGTCGCCAGGGTTAACGGTGTAGACATTACCCAGCAACATTTCCAGCGTGTTTATGACCAGCAACGCCAGCGCTTGCGCACACTGCTCGGCAGCGATTTCAATGCCCAGGACGAGACCCGCATCAAGCAGACCGTACTCGATAACCTCATCCGCGACGAGGTGGTGCGCCAAACTGCGGAGACCCTGAAGCTGCGCGCCAGCCACGCCCAGATTGCTCAAGAGGTAGCCGCTATTCCTCAGTTCCAGGAAAACGGCCAGTTTTCCCCGCAGCTTTTCCAGCAGGCGTTGCGCGCCCAGGGGTTGTCCGCAGAGGGCCTGGAATCGCAACTGCGCCAGGGTTTGGTCACGGAGCAATTAAACACCGGGGTGAGCGTCACCTCGATCATCACCCCGGCCGAGCTGGATCAGGCGATACGCATCAAGAACCAGCAGCGCGACATCGGTTACCTGGTGTTGCCTTGGACCAGTTTCAAGGAGGGTGTCAATCCCGACGAAGGCGCCGTCCAAAAATATTATGGACAAAATCGCGAGCAACTGGCGAGCCCCGAGCAGGTCAGTATTGAATATATCGAACTGTCCGCGCCGGCGCTGGCCTCACAGATCACCCCTGACGAACAGGAGCTGCATAAACTCTTTGCAGAGCATGCTGCCAGTTACGCCACCCCCGAACAGCGCCGCGCCAGCCATATCCTGATTAGCGTGGACAAGGCCGCGGATGAGGCCGCCGTGGCTGCCGCCAAGGCCAAGGCGGAGGAGATTCATCAGCGGCTGACCAAGGGCGAGGACTTCGCCAAGCTCGCCAAAGAGGTTTCGCAGGACCCCGGCTCGGCCCCGCAGGGCGGCGACCTGGGCTTTTTCGGCAAGGGCGTGATGGACAAGGCCTTCGAAGATCGCACCTTCAGTCTCAAGACCGGCGAAGTGAGCGAACCGGTCAGGAGTGTATTCGGTTTTCACATTATAAAACTCGCTGAGATCAAACCGGCCGCGACCAAAACCTTTGTCGAGGTACGCTCTGATCTGGTCAAGGAACAGCAACAGGTCAAGGCGCAAAAACTGTTCTTTGAGAAAACCGAGCCGCTCACTAATCTCAGCTTCGAAAATCCGGATACCCTGGCCGTCGTCTCCAAAGAGCTGGCGCTGCCCATACAGACCAGCGCCTTGTTTGACCGCAAGGGCGGGGAGGGGATTACCGCCGATTCCAAGGTCGTGGCGGCGGCGTTCAGCGAGGATATTCTGAAGCGTGGTTATAATAGCGAGCCCATCGAGGTAGGCGACAACCGGCTGGTGGTGCTGCGCGTCAAGGAGCATAAACCGGCCGCGCAACGTTCCCTGGAGGAGGTGCGCCCGGCCGTCGTCGAGCAATTACGCACCGAGATGGCGCAGGCCAAGACGCGCGCGGCCGGAGAGGCCTTTATAGAACGGCTCAAGAAAGGCGAAGATCCTGCCGCTATAGTTAAAGAGTACCGGGTTGCGTGGGTTAAAGCCGGCCTGGTCGGGCGCGATGAAACCAAAATTGACCCGCAGGTGGTGCGCGCCGCCTTCAGATTGAATAAACCGGCCAAGGATGCTGCCCCTACTGTGGGCGGGGAGCGTCTGGAGAGCGGTGATTACGCCGTGCTGGCGGTCTATGCGGTGCGCGAGGGCGACCCTGCTGCCATGGAGTCAGCCGCCCGTACCGCGCTCAAACGCGAATTGCAGCGTAACCAGGCGCAGGGCGAATATGAGCTGCTGGTTGCGGGGGCCAAAAACGAGGCAAAAATTGTCACTTACCCCGACAAACTTTGAGAGATGTAACCGCGGCCCGAACGAAGTGATTTATACTATGTCTAACCTGTTGCAAAATGGGCTATTCAGAGGCGGGCCATGGAAGCGCTTGGGTTGAAGGACTGTATGCTGAAACAAGAATGTAAGCTGGTGATTGAAAGCGTCAACGAGGATGGCAAGAAATTCAGGCCCAGCGATTGGATAGAACGGATCTCGACCTCTTTAGCCACCTTCGGGCCGGATCATCGTTTGCATTATTCCAAGACGGCTCAGCCCAAGGTTATCAACGGCGAGAAATGTCTGGTGGTGGATACGGCGCTGCACGAAAAAGATCCGGCTGCCTTCGAGTACATTCTTAATTTCGCCAAGGCGAACCGGCTGCGTGTCCACGAGGAATGTGTGGATCTGGAAATTAAAAACTAGCGAAGCTAGTTTTTAATTGTGTGTCGCTGCACCTCTTGAGTGATAGCGTGCATCCAGTCGCCGATGATGGGAATCAATTCGACCTTGCTTAAGATGTAGCCTATTAGAAGAATCACCAGGGTACCGCCGATCACGGTGCCGAAACCCCAGGCAATGCCCCCCACAAAGTTATCCAGCAGCATTTTCTTGCGGCTGCGATGTATGTCGTTATGGTGGTCTGTCCCCATAGGCCTGCGAGTAGAATTGTTTATTTCGCCGGCCGCTGCCGCTAAGCCATTTGTTTTTCGCGGATCTCGTCCAAAATCTTGCAGTCTATGCATTGCGTCGCGGTGGGACGCGCCTCCAGCCGCCGGATGCCGATCTCAACACCGCAGGCATCGCAGAAGCCGTAATCATTCATATCGAGCTTGACCAGCGACTCGTCAATCTTTTTGATGAGCTTGCGTTCGCGGTCACGCGCGCGCAGCTCCATCGTGATCTCCGACTCCTGGCTGGCCCGGTCATTGGGGTCGGGGTAGTTGATGGCCTCGTCCTGCATGTGATGAACGGTGCGATCCACCTCTTCCATAAGCTCCCGTTTCCAGGCCAACAATATCTCCCGGAAATGTTGTATCTGCTTCTCGTTCATGTACTCCTCACCCTTCTTTTCCTTGTAGGGTGCGAAGCCTAACGCGGCAGTCTTGGAGCCGCTCATCTTCATCTTGGTTACCGCCATCTACTTGTCTCCTGGTGCTGCCCTGAATCCGACGGGCTAAACTCCCGCTATAAAAACGCATATTATAGCGTATATATCGTCAATCCGGAACCAAGCTAAAGCCCTCGGGAAGCCGGCCCGGGAGTTTGTTAAAATAGCCGTTTTTCGAATTGGGTCATGGTTATGGTTGAGGCGCTCATTTTTGATGTAGACGGCACCCTGGCGGATACCGAGCGCGATGGGCATCGGGTCGCTTTCAACGCCGCTTTTGCTGACGCGGGGCGGGATTGGCAGTGGTCCGTCCCACTGTATGGGGAGCTGCTCGCCGTCACGGGGGGCAAGGAGCGTATTCTTCACTATCTGGACCATTACAATACGGCCTTCAGGCGGCCAACCGACCTGGGTGGCTTCATTGCCGGCCTGCACGCCGCCAAGACCCGCCATTTTACCGAGATGCTGGCGGCCGGCAGTATCCCGCTGCGGCCCGGTGTGCGGCGCCTGCTGGAGGAGGCGCGCGCCGAGGGGGTGCGGCTGGCGATTGCGACCACCACGACGCCGGCCAATGTCATGGCCCTGCTGGAGCATGCCAATCCAGCGATTCCGGCTTCCTGGTTCGAGGTGATCGCCGCCGGTGATGTGGTGGCGGCCAAAAAGCCTGCCCCGGACATTTTTAGCTACGCGCTGGAGCGGATGGGCTTAGATCCTTCCCGGTGTATCGCGCTGGAAGACTCTGAAAACGGGCTCAAGGCGGCACGCGGGGCCGGGTTGAGGACGGTTATTACGACCAATGACTACACCCGCGATCAGGACTTTACGGGCGCGGAATTGGTGCTGAACCATCTCGGCGAACCCGACCGGCCCTTTAACGTGTCAAAAGGCGCTGTGAACGGCAAGTCTTATCTGGATTTGGATACCCTGCGGCGGCTTAAGTAGGGCGCGAGAGCCGCTCCAGATACAGTGCGGAAGCCCCGGCGACCGCCACCGGCATCACAATCAGATTGACGCCGGGGATGAGTGTGGCGAGCAGCGCCGCGCCGCCGAAGCCCAGACTTACACGCCACTGCCGGGCGAGCGTGCGCCGCTGTTCACGAAACGACAGGCGATGGTTGCCCATCACATAATCCGTGTACTGCAGGCACAGCATCCAAGCGCCGAAGACCATCCACAACAGCGGCGCGGCCAGATTCAGCGGAGGAATGAACGAGATCAGCAACAGTGGCAAGGCCCACAGCAGAAAATACCCGATCTTGCGTAGCTCGCCTAACAAGGCGGGGACGATGTCCAGCAGCAGTCTGCTCCATGATTGTCCAGGCATGGCGCGCCCTGTAAGCTGCGTTTCGACTGCCTCGGCAAGCAGGCCATTAAAGGGCGCACCGATCAGATTCAACAGCAGGCTAAAACCAAAATAGATGACCACCAGGGCGACTAGCACAAACAGCGGCCATAACAGCCATTGCAGCCAATCGAGCCAGCCGGGCAGAACCGCCGCGAGTTGGGCGGTCAAGGTCTGGAGCCAGTGCGTGGCGTAGACAGTCAATGCGGCGAAGATCAGGATGTTCAACAGCAGCGGAATCGCCACGTAGCGGCGCACGCCCGGCTGCCGAATCAACCGGAAGCCGCGCAGTAAGTAGCTTGCGCCGGTGATGATGTCGTTGCTCATACGGGCTCCTGCGCGCCACGCAGGGCCAACAGCGCAGCGCCATAGGCTGCTTCGCTCTGCGCAGGTGTGGTCATCGCCGCATTTAATAACCGTTTACGGATTGCTGTCCAGGCCGCGTTGACCGCACCGCCGCCGACGCTGCGTACGGAGGTAGGGTAGGGCGCGCCGAGATTGGCAAGCAGGCGATAGCCGCGCTGCTCAATGCGCGCAATGCCCTCCAGCAAACCCTGAAAAAACGCTACATCACCCGCTGGACGGGGTGATAAGCGTGGCGGCAGCGTAGCATCGTTGATGGGGAACCTTTCGCCGGGCGCCAACAGGGGATAATAGTCGAGGCCGGTGGGTTGATCGGGTTTTAACAGAGGCGTCATGGCGGCTATCTGCTCAGGTGTGAAATAGTGCAGCAGCACTGCGCCGCCGCTGTTGGAGCCGCCGCCCACCAGCCAGAGATCGCCCAGGCGGTGGCTGTAGACGCCGTATTCGGGGGCGAAGAGAGGTGTTTGAGAGAGCACCTTGACGACCAGCGTGGAGCCGAGCGAGGTGACGGCCTCGCCGGAGGTGCAGGCCCCAGTGGCAATGAAGGCGGCGGTGGCGTCGGTAGTGCCGGCGACGAGCAGGGTATCCGCAGCAAGATCGAATTCGCGGGCGATGGCGGCGCTGACCGTGCCGAGCGGCGTACCGGCGGGGACAACTTCGGGGAGCCAATCCCGGCGCACGCCGAGGCGATCCAGCCATGCAGGCCAGCGGCGTTCGAGCACATCATAGCCCAGCTTGAGGCAATTGTGCTCGTCGCTGACGCCATACTGGCCGCGCAGTTTCCCGGTGATCCAGTCGGCCGGGCTCAGCGCATGGCAAGTAGCGGCGGGGGCTAGTGCTTGCAGTGTGATGAGTTTCGCCAGCCCGCTGCTGGCTCCGTGCGCGGCGGTGGTGGGCGGCGCTACCTCGGCGATAGTGGCCGCTGCGCATTGGCTGCGGGCGTCGTTATACATGAGCGCCGGGGCCAGCGGTGCGCCCCGATCATCGGTGAGCAGCAGGGTGCTGGAGGTGCTATCCACGGCAATGGCGCGGATCTGCCGGGAGGGGATTTTGGTCAACACGGCGTGCAAGGCACTCTCCACCGCTTGCCACCAGAGGTGAGGGTCTTGCTCGACTTCCGCATCACGCCGAAGCGGGGCTGGGAGCGGGATGGCCGCCTGGGCTTGCAGCGTACCCACAGCATCTATAACCATCGCTCGGCAGCCGGTGGTGCCGAGATCTATGCCTAGATAAAGTGGCAAGTAGGTCACTCCCGGCATCCCCGGATCGAGTCCGGGGCAGGCTCTGCCTCCCGCGACACTAGCAGGACCCTTCGCTATCGCTCTTCCCT
>CAYUAZ010000055.1:0-10745 GCA_964442865.1 uncultured Gammaproteobacteria bacterium | reverse complement strand
GGGCGGGTGGGGGGTTCGGGGATGCCGGTGGCGTTGCCTGACGACTTGTAAATCTTGTTGGCGCGGTCGGGACCCACCAGCAGCGGCATGGTGATGACGACTTGCGGCGGCTGGCCGTAGTGCTTCTGGAGTTCGCGCCCGACCAGCAGGTTGAATTTCTGGTCGGTGCCGCCAAGTTCGACATCGGCCTTGAGGGCGACCGAGTCGTAGCCCTGCACCAGGGGATCCAAGAATTCGTGGATGGCGATGGGTTGGCCGCCGGTGTAGCGTTTATGGAAATCGTCGCGCTCCAGCATGCGGGCCACGGTGTGTTGGGCAGCGAGGCCGATGAGGTCGGCTGCGGACATCTCGCCCATCCAACTGGAGTTGAACATGACCAGGGTCTTTTGCGGGTCGAGTATCTTGAAGATCTGCTGTTCGTAGGTGCGGGCGTTTTCGATCACTTCGTCGCGCGACAAGGGCTTGCGCGTCACGTTTTTGCCGGTGGGGTCGCCGATCATGCCAGTGAAGTCACCGATCAGAAACAGGACTTCGTGCCCCAACTCCTGAAATTGGCGCAGTTTGTTGATGAGCACGGTGTGGCCGAGGTGCAAATCGGGCGCAGTGGGGTCGAAACCGGCCTTGATGCGCAACGACCTGCCTGATTGGAGGCGCTCACGCAGCTCGGTCTCTAATAATAGGTCCTGGGCCCCGCGTTTGATAATCTCCAGGGCCTCGGCGGCGGATGTCATGATGGTGCCTTATATAGTATTTGCGGCAAGACTAGCATATTTTGCGGCTCTCCCCGGCCTGAGAACGAAGTAATCCACTGAAATGACGGGAATTGTGGCACGAAATTTGATGCGGTAGTAGACAAAGTCCAGATACTGAGCATTGACCTCGGCGGCCAATCCGATTAAGGTGGCGGCTGTCTTTAATAGAAGGGGCTGTCCATGCACATCATGACCTTTCTGAGGCGTCTATTAGAAATGCCCATGCTCCCGGAACCCCAGAAACCGGTATTTTCACATCTGCACTGGGCGGTGCTGCTGGCCAGTCTGGTTATCATAAGCAGTCTTTTGGTGCTGATATCCGGCAAGGCCGAGGCGACCCGTGGCGAGGCATCGGTACTGGCCATGCGAGCACCTGATCTCGGCCTCGCCAATAAAGCCACCGGAACCGTTACTCTACCCCTCACCCTCCCCCCCGCACCGCAAGCCACCCAGTTATCCCCAGCACAACCCATTGTCCCGGAACAGGCCTGGCAGACTGTTAAGGTCGGACGCGGCGACAATCTTTCGATGCTGTTCAACCGGCTGGGGCTCAGCGGACAACTGCTGCAGGACATCATGGACCTTGGGGACGCGACCAAGCCGTTGATCCGTCTCAACCCCGGGCAACAGATCCGGCTCCGGCTGGATGATAACAAGCAGCTTCAAGAGTTGGTGTATGAAGTGCAGGAAAAATCTCTGCGCGTGTTCCGTGAGCAGGGCAAGCTCCAGGCCAGCAGTGTGAGCCGCGAGGTTGAGAAGCGGGTACGTTATGCCACGGGCGTAATCAAAAGCTCTTTGTTCGAGGCCGCCCAGCAGGCGGGGATGAAAGACACCATGACCCTGCAGATGGCCAATATCTTCGGCTGGGATATAGATTTTGCACAAGACCTGCGCGAGGGCGACAGCTTCACGGTGGTCTACGAGGAGCACTACATGGAAGGCGAGCGGCTACGCGATGGCGCCATCCTGTCCGCCGAATTTACCAACCAGGGCAAGACCTACAGCGCGCTGCGCTTCAAGGACAGCGACGGCATTTTCAGCTACTACACACCCGAGGGCCTGAGCATGCGCAAGGCGTTCCTGCGTACCCCGGTGGATTTCGCCCGCATCAGTTCCGGGTTTTCAGTGGCCCGTTATCACCCCGTCCTGCATCGCATGCGCGCCCATAAGGGCGTGGACTACGCCGCGCCGACCGGCACCCCGATCCGCGCGGCAAGCAACGGCAAGGTCGCATTCAAGGGCATCAAGGGCGGCTACGGGAATACCCTGGTTTTGCAACATGCCGGCAAGTACAGCACCCTGTACGGCCATTTATCGGGCTACGCGCGCGGCATCCGTCAGGGCGGCTCGGTACAGCAAGGGCAAATCATCGGCTACGTGGGGCGCAGCGGTCTCGCCACCGGCCCGCACCTGCATTATGAATTCCGCATCGGCGGCGCGCACCAAAACCCCTTGACCGTCGCGCTGCCCAAGGCGGAGCCGATCCCGGCGAAATACAAGACCCAGTTCGCCAGCCAGGCGCGCAGCTTGGTCGCGCAGATGGCTCTGTTCAAGAACGGTTCGAGGCTTGCCGCCACCGCCAACCGGCCGTGACGGCCTTGGCCGGATGAGGTTGGCCGAATGAATTCGGCCCTACAGTCTTCAATGCATGCCTAGCCTTTATATCGGGCTTATGTCCGGCACCAGCATGGACGCAGCGGATGCGGCGCTGGTGGATTTTAGTTTCACCCCCCCCAAGCTGATCGCTACCCAGCACAACCAGCTCGACGCCGAGTTGCGCGCCGCGCTGCTCGCGCTGTGTGTCCCCGGCCCCAACGAGATCGAACGCATGGCGGAGCTCGATGCGCGCTTGGGAGAACTCTTTGCCGAGACTGCGCTTGCACTGTTAAAAAAATCCGGCGTTAGCGCTACCACCATACAAGCTATAGGCAGCCACGGCCAGACCGTCCGTCACCAACCTACCGGCCCCTATCCATTCAGCTTGCAGATCGGCAATCCCGCGCTCATCGCACAACGTACCGGCATCACCACCATCGCCGATTTCCGCCGCGCCGACATCGCCGCAGGCGGTCAGGGCGCGCCGCTGGTGCCCGCGTTTCACAACGCGGTGTTTCGCTCCCCCGAGCATGATCGCGTCATCGTCAACATCGGCGGCATCGCCAATATCACTGTTCTTCCCAAGCACGCAAAGCAACCTGCCATAGGTTTTGATACCGGCCCTGGCAATGTGTTGCTGGATGCGTGGGCGGAGCGCCACCTCGGAAAACGCATGGACGAGGACGGGCGCTTTGCGGCCAGCGGCAAGGTACATGAAGCCTTGCTCAACACACTTTTGCACGATGATTATTTTTCACTCGCCCCGCCCAAGAGCACCGGGCGCGAGCATTTCAACAGCGCCTGGCTTGATGTCGCGCTGCAGCAAGATGCAGACATCAGCGCGCAAGATGTACAAGCGACATTGTGCGAACTCACCACCGCTTCGATTGCTAACGCCATTCAGAAATATGCCCCGGTGACGACCGAAGTATTGATCTGCGGCGGCGGTGCGCATAACGTGCACCTGATGCAACGCCTGCGCGCACGCTTAAAGCCCTGCTCCGTCGAATCTACCGAGAAATATGACATCAGCCCTGACTGGGTAGAGGCCATGGCCTTCGCCTGGCTGGCGAAGCAAACGCTGGAAGGAAAGCCGGGGAATTTACCGAGCGTGACAGGGGCTAAACACGCGGTAGTTTTGGGTGGAATTTATCCGGCGTAAGGTTTTAAGCAAACCACTGCTCTACCTTGACGCCGCGAAAATGCTTGAAATCCACGGTGTTTCTCGAAACTAGGACAAGCTCATTAACAGCCGCGATAGCGGCGATCTGTCCATCCACAAACGGCGCGGTCTTTCCGGCCAGCGCAAGCCGCGCCCGTTCGCGGCCATGCCAGGTGGCCGCAGGGGCATCGTAGGGCAATATCGGCATACACGCCTCGATGACTTCGTGAAGATAGCGCTCGATGGCGCGGCGTTTTTTTGATTCTGCCAGCCGCTGACAGCCGAAGACCAGCTCATTCCACACGGGGGCTGCGGTCGCCAGTTCGTGCTGATGACGTTTGAGTTTTTCCAGTACTTTGACGTTCGGCTTAGCCGCTAAGGGTTCGGAGAGGACGTTGGTATCCAGCAGATAGCGCACGCTCACAACGTTACATCCCGCCCCCGGTCGGTTGCGCGTAGACCTTGGAATATTTCCTTACCCAGCTTGACACGCTCCACCTGCAAATCCCGGCGCAGGGCTGACCAGGCATCCCAAAAACCCGTCGCCTGTCCGGCCATTTGCATAAACTCGCGCTCCGCGACCAGCACCGCCACGGCCTTGCCGCGCCGCGTTAATTTAACCGGCTTGCCCGCCTCCGCCTGGTGCACGATCTCCGACAGATGGTTGCGCGCTTCCGCAATGGAGTATTCTTTTTTCATGATATTTACTAGATAGCCATTTACATGGCTATTATGACAGGGGCGGATATGAAAGTAAAAGCCCCCTCACCTTGTATCTTTTACCTGTCTTTAAGAAACACATACTCGCGCAGCGCCTCGCCGGTATAAACCTGCGTGGGCCGGAAGATACGGTTGTCGGCGATTTGTTCGCTCCAGTGGGCAAGCCAGCCGGCGCTGCGGGCGACGGCGAACAGGGCGGTGAACTGGTCGCCGGGGATGCCGAGTTCGGAGTAGAGGATGCCGGAGTAGAAATCTACGTTGGGGTAGACGCCCTTGGCGGCGAGCCGCTCCTTGGCGGCTTCTTCGAGCGCGCGCGCAATCTCGTAGTAGCGGCTCGCCCTGCCGCCGCGGTGCTCGATCAGTTTTTTGATCAGGCCGTGCAGCACCACGGCGCGCGGGTCTTTGACCTTGTATTCGCGGTGGCCCATGCCCCAGATGATTTCCTTCTGGCTGAGTTTTCTATCGAGCCAGTCCTTGGCCTTGGCGGGCGAGCCGATCTCATCCAGCATGCCCAGCACGCGCTGGTTGGCGCCGCCGTGTAACGGACCGGACAATGCGCCGATAGCGGCGGAGATGACGCTGTAAGGATGCGCGAGCGTGGAGCCGGTGACCATGGCGGCAAAAGTCGAGGCGTTGATGGTGTGCTCGGCGTGCAATATCAAACAGGCGTCCATCAGCCGAGCCATGAAGGGATCGGGCTCTTTGCCGGTGAGCATGTGGAGAAAATTGGCGGCGAAGCCGAGGTCGGTGCGCGGCTCGATCAGTTTTTCGCCACGGCGCAGGCGTTCCCAATACGCCATCAGCAACGGCATGCGCGCGATGATTTTGATGGTCATGGTGCGCACGTAGTCCGGATCGGCGTAGGCGCGGGCGGGCGTGGGCTGCGATATTTCGTCGGGATAAAACATGTCGAGGCTCGCCACCACGCACTGCAGCATGTGCATGGGGTGGCCGTTCTGCGGCAACGCGCGCATCAGGCTGATGACCTCGGGTTTCAACACGCGCTGCGCGCGCAATGCGACGTCAAACGCGCCCAACGCCTGGGCCGAGGGTAATTCGCCTTCCAGCAGCAGTAAGGCGGTTTCTTCGTAGTGGCTGTGCGCGGCGAGGATGTCTATGGGATAGCCGCGGTAGGCGAGCACACCCTGTTCGCCGTCTATGGAGGAGATGCCGGACTGGGTGGCGGGGACGCCGGCCAGTCCGCGTGCGTGAGCACTCATGGCTTGCCCTCACCCCTCCCTCTCCCGAAGGGAGAGGGAGAGTTTGCGCTTTTCCCCTTCGGGGAAAAGACCACAAACAATAAAGGAGGCATCGCGCCTCCTTCTTTTGGTGTGGCATGAACCCAGTTCGATTTCACACGGAGAAGGAGGAACCGCAGCCGCAGGTGGTGGTGGCGTTGGGGTTGCGGATCACGAACTGCGCGCCTTCCACACCCTCGGTGTAGTCTATCTCGGCGCCGACCAGATATTGGTAGCTCATCGGGTCTATCAACAGGGCGACGTCGTGATTGACCACCTTGGTGTCGTCCTCGTTGATCTTTTCGTCAAAGGTAAAACCGTACTGGAAGCCGCTGCAGCCGCCGCCGGTGATAAACACGCGCAGCTTGAGGGCGTCATTGCCTTCTTCGGCAATCAGCTCGCGCACCTTGGCCGCAGCGCTGTCGGTAAAAACCAGCGGGCTCGGTATTTCACTGGGTAACTGGTTTGCGGGTGTACTCATAACTTCATCTCCACTGACCGGCACCATTCACCGGTAAAAGGCCATTATCCCCTCTCCGCTGGGGGCCGTCAATGAGACGGGAAGGCGCATTACAGGGGTGTTTCAAGAAGATTTATGGCATCAGTGCGATGTTTCCGAGACCTGCCGTTTCCGCCAGGCCAAACATGATGTTCATGTTCTGCACGGCCTGTCCGGCCGCGCCCTTTACCAGGTTGTCTATCACGGACAGCACGACCGCCGTGTCGCCGCCTTGCGGGCGGTGGACGGCGATGCGGCAGGCGTTGGCGCCGCGCACGCTCTTGGTCTCCGGGTGGGCGCCCGCAGGCAGTACGTCCACGAACGGCTCGCTGGCGTAGCGCCTCTCGTAGAGCGCTTGCAGATCGGTTTTGGCGTCTTTAAGTTTCGCGTAGAGCGTGGCATGGATGCCGCGTATCATCGGCACCAGATGCGGCACGAAGGTGAGCGTAACCGGCTTGCCCGCAGCCTGCGCGAGACTTTGCACGATCTCCGGCAAGTGGCGATGGCCGGGCACGGCATAGGCCTTGAAATTCTCACCCGCCTCACCGAGCATGAGATTCATTTCCGCCTTGCGGCCGGCGCCGCTGACGCCGGATTTGGCGTCTGCGATGAGCTGTTGTATATCCACCAGGCCTTGCTCAACGAGCGGTAATAAACCTAAGGTTACCGAGGTGGGATAACAGCCTGGGTTGGCGACCAACCGCGCGGTTTTAATGGCCGCCCGGTTCAATTCCGGCAAGCCGTACACGGCCTCGCTCAAGAGTTCGGGACAGGCGTGCGGCATACCGTACCAATGCTGCCAGAGCTTGGCGTCCTTGAGTCTAAAGTCGGCGGCCAAATCAATGACCCGCACGCCCGCGCGCAGCAGTTCCGGCACCTGGGTCATGGCGGTGCCGTTGGGGGTGGCGAAAAATACGACGTCACACTGCGCGAGCGTTTTGGGATCGGGCGCTGAAAATTCCAGCGCGACGTGGCCGCGCAGGTTGGGGAAGATGTCCGCGACCGCAGCGCCCGCCTCGGCGCGCGAGGTGATGACCGTGATCTGTACATTAGGGTGTTGGGCAAGCAGGCGCAGCAGTTCGACGCCGGTATAGCCGGTGCCTCCTACGATGCCTACCCTGATTAAGTTTTGCGCCATGCCGTTCTCTTTACGCTACGCCATTCACTATCAACATGCTTATTATACAACTACTTATGGCCGCGATTCGGCCCGAGTTTTGCACTTTTTTTGATTTTGGGCTATTTTGAACGGCTATGAAGAACAATAGTATCAAGCAGTCGGTGTTGGCGGGCGTGGCCTTATGTTGCGTGGGGGCGACGGCCGAGGCCGATATTTACAAGTTCGTGGACGAGAACAACGTGGTTCACTTCAGCAACGTGCCGGATGACCCACGCTATACCGTGTTCATGAAGGAGCCCCGTTACCAGACGCGGGTTAATGGGGCACAGAAGACGGCGGCCGCAGCCGTCAACCGCGAGCGCTTCCGTCCGCTGATCGCCAGCATGGCGCAGCACTACAAGGTGGATGAAGCGTTGCTGCACGCGCTGATTCTGGCGGAGTCCGGCTATAATCCGAACGCGGTTTCTCCAAAGGGGGCGACGGGCTTGATGCAGTTGATGCCCGACACCGCCAAACGCTACGGGGTCACCAATATCGCCGACCCCACCGCCAATCTGCACGGCGGCACGCGCTATCTGCGCGATCTGTTGCTGATGTTCAAAAACAACGTCCACCTGGCGCTGGCGGCCTATAACGCCGGCGAAAATGCGGTCATCAACAACGGCAATCAAATCCCCCCCTACGCAGAGACGCAAAACTACGTCGCCAAGGTCATCGGTTCATACTACAACTCTAAATTCAGTACGCAGTAGCCTCCCGCAGGCTACGCAAGGGGGGCTGTCGAAGCACGGACAGCAGCCCTAAGGTACCGGCGATTCCGACACCGATTCCCCCAGCGCTAATCCCCATCAGCCACACCCACGCATTGAATGCGTAGGGCAAGTGCAGCACATATTCGGCCAGGACGTAGCCCAGCACGCTCGCCGCCAGCGCAGCTACCAGACCGGCCAGCACACCAAGAGTAATAAATTCGGCGAGCAGGCCAGACACGATCTGGCGGCGGCTGGCGCCCAGGGTGCGCAACATGGCGCTGTCGTGCAGGCGCTCGTCCTGCGTCGCCTGGATCGCGGCATACAACACCGTCAGGCCCGCCAGCAAGGTAAAGACGAACACGTATTCCACGGCAAGTGTGACGCGCTCAATGATGGTGCGCACCTGCGCCATGATCGCGGCGACATCAATTACGGTGATATTGGGAAAGGTTTTAACCAGCCTGTTCAACACCTCAGTGCGCTCTGCGGATAAATAAAAGCTGGTGATATAGCTGGTCGGATACGGACTCAAGGAGCCGGGCGTGGCAATAACAAAAAAGTTGACGCGAAAGCTGTCCCAATCCACCTTGCGCAGACTGGCCACCGTGCCGGAAAATTCCTCGCCGGCGATGAGGTAGGTGAGGCGGTCGCCGAGTTTTATGCCCAGGGTCTCGGCGATACCCTGTTCCACGGAATAAAGATTGATCCCCGCATCATCAGGACGCCACCAGCGTCCTGCGGTAATCTGGTTGTCAATGGGCAGGGTTTCGACTGAAGATAAATTGAATTCACGCTCGATCAAACTTGCCGCGCGTTGATCCTGATAATCGTTTGGGGTGACGGCCTTGTCATTGAGCTTCACCAATCGCCCGCGCACCATAGGGTAAAGCTGGATTGCAGGCATGCCTTGGTCCGCAAAAAACCCGCGCAATGCGGATAGCTGTTCCGGCTGGATGTTGATAATGAAACGATTGGGTGCATCCTGCGGCAAACTTCCCTGCCAGCCCGCCAGCAGATCCGCGCGTACCAAAGTGAGCAGCAGCAAGGCCGTCAGGCCGATGCCGAAGGCAAGGATTTGCGTCACGCTGTTTCCGGGGCGGCGTGCGATGTTGGCGAGACCGAAGCGCCATGTTACGCCCACCCGTTCGCGCAGTTGGCCCAGCAGCCGTATCAGCAACCAGGATAGCGCGCCTAATGTGACGAGCGTGGCGATCACCCCTAGCACCAGATAAACTCCCAGCTTCAAATCTCCCGCCTGCGCCACCATCAAAGCGGCGAACGCCAGGGAGCCGGCGACATAGGCTGACACGCTGCGGCCGGGCAAACCGATTTCGCGGCGCAGCACCCGCAAGGTGGGGACATTTTTCAGCGCCAGCAGTGGCGGTACGGCAAAACCCAGCAGCACCACCCATCCGGTCAGCAGCCCGAACCCCAGCGGGCGCCAGGACGGCGGCGGGAGCTGCGCGGCGAGCATGCCGCCCAGCAAATCGGTCAGGACGGTGTGGGCGGCGTACCCCACCACGCATCCCAGCACACCGGCGATCCCGCCCAAGGTGAAAAATTGCAGCAGATAGATTCGGGTAATCAGCGACTGGCGTGCGCCGAGGCAGCGCAGTAGTGCGCAGGCGTCCAGGTGGCGCAAGCTGAATCGGCGCGCTGCGGTGGCGATAGCCGCACCCGCCAGCAACGCGCTGACTAGCGCCGCCAAACCTAAAAAGCGCTGGGCGCGCTCCAACGCCGCGCGCACCTCGGGCCGCGCCTCGCTGACACCTTCCCATTTTTCGCCGGCACCGAGTTGGCCGGTTAGCCGCTCTCGATAACGGACTATTTCCGCCGCCGCGCCGGACAGCAGTAACCGATAGCGCGCCCGGCTGCCGGTTTGTATCAAACCGGTGGCGGGTACATCGTGAAGATTCATCAGCAGACGGGGTGCGATACTGAACAGATCACCGCCCCGATCAGGTTCGTGGATCAACAACGCGGTGATTGTTAATTGCGACTCACCCAGCGAGACCGTATCACCGACGGCGACGCCCAGTTGCGTGAGCAATCTGCTATCCACCCATACCGTGCCGGGCTCCGGGACGCGGCTGACCGGCAGCTCCGGGCCGAACAGCCTTTCGGCGATGCGCAGTTGGCCGCGCAGCGGATAACCCTCACTCACCGCCTTTACCTCGGCAAGCTGGGTTTTATCACCTGCCATCGCCATACTGACGAAGCTCACGGTCTCGGCGCTGCGCAGCGTATGTTCAGCGGCGAGCGGCTTGAATCTGGCGGTGACCGGGTGATCGGCGACGATCAGCAGATCCGCACCCAGCAGTTCATTCGCCTGATAGCGCAGCGCCTGATCCACGCGATCGGTGGCGAAGCCGACCGCGCTGATGCTCGCTACTGCGATGACCAGCGCCAACCCCAGCACCCGCAACTCCCCCGCCCGCCATTCGCGGCGCAGCAACCGGAATCCAAGCAGCAGGGTTTGGGTCATGTGATGAGCCTCCCCGCCTCGAGTTTGAGACGCCGGTGGCAGCGTTGTGCGAGCGCCTCATCGTGGGTGACCAGGATCAAGGTCGAACCCTGCTCGCGGTTAAGGTCAAACAGCAGGTTTATGATGCGCTCGCCGGTGGCCTGGTCCAGATTTCCGGTCGGTTCATCGGCGAACAACAGTTTGGGCCTGGTCGCGAAGGCTCGCGCGATAGCGACCCGTTGCTGCTCGCCGCCGGAGAGTTGTTTCGGGTAGTGATGCAGGCGATGAGAGAGGTCAACACGCGCCAGCACCTCGCTTGCCGCCGTACGCGCCTTACGGCCCCGACCGGCAAGTTCGAGGGGCAGCATGACGTTCTCCAGCGCGGTGAGGCTGGGCAACAATTGGCAAGACTGAAACACAAAACCGATCAGTCGGCCTCGCC
>CAYUAZ010000054.1:0-10840 GCA_964442865.1 uncultured Gammaproteobacteria bacterium | reverse complement strand
ATCACCGCAATCTTTTGTGACTCCATAAATGACCCCCTTTAGGTATTCCGAGACCACCAAGATAGACCCCGGTGCTCAAGGCGTCAAGCAGGGTGGTGGCTGGGCCGGAAGGAATCACCTTCACCTTTCACCCTCCCGCGCATTATTAAGACGGCTACGGCCACATGATCTATGAGGGGAAGAAAGCGTGACCCTTCCCACAGGAGAGCTTGAAATAAAGCTATCGCGCCGTTTCAAGGTCAGACCACTGTATAATCCTGGGCAGTTAGTGAATTGTGGCTAAGGCAAAGCGGCATAGCCCCGTATTTTGTTTTAGCAAGCTCTTGTTCGTCAATTCGCAACTCTAAATGGAGGTAGACATGTCGCTGTTGTTCTCGAAATACAAGCTGGGTTCCGTGGAGTTGCAGAATCGTCTGGTGATGTCGCCGCTGACGCGCAACCGTGCGATCAACAATATTCCTAATGCGTTGATGATGCTGTATTACCAACAGCGCGCTTCGGCGGGGCTGATCGTTACCGAAGGCACTTCGCCGTCGCCCAACGGCCTGGGCTATCCCCGCATACCGGGGATATTTTCCGAGGCGCAAGTGAAAGGGTGGAGGCCAATCACCGCCGCCGTGCATAAAGGTGGCGCGAAGTTTTTCATGCAATTGATGCATACGGGTCGCATAACACATCCATTGAATTTACCTGTCGGCGCGCGCACGGTGGCGCCCTCGGCGGTGGCGGCGGCCGGCGAGATGTATACCGATGCCGAGGGCATGAGGCCGCATCCTGTGCCGGAGGCGATGACCGAGGCGGATATCAAGGTTGCGATCGGCGAATATGTGCAGGCGGCCCGCAATGCGGTGCAGGCGGGCTTTGACGGGATCGAGTTGCACTCTGCCAATGGCTATCTGTTGGAGCAGTTTATTCGCCCCAATTCCAACCAGCGGCGCGATGGCTACGGCGGATCAATCGAGAATCGCGCGCGCTTCGTGCTGGAGGTGGCTGAGGCTGTGATTAGTGCTATCGGCAAGGACAAGGTTGGGATACGGCTCTCGCCTTATGGGGTGTTCAATGACATGCCGCTCTATGACGCGATGGAGGCCGATTACACTTATTTGGCGCAGCAGCTCAATGCACGCGGCCTGGTGTATGTGCATCTGGTGGATCATTCGTCACAGGGTGCGCCCACGGTGCCCGCGTCAATCAAAGAGATCTTCCGCACCCAGTTTCGCGGTACCCTGATTCTTTCGGGTGGATATGATGCCGCGCGTGCCGAGAGCGATCTGGCATCCGGCAAAGCAGACCTCGTCGCGGTGGGGCGTCCGTTCCTCGCCAACCCGGACCTGCCCGCTCGTTGGAAGACGAATGCTCCGTTGAATGTGCCCGACCATAACACTTTTTATACGCCGGGGGAAAAGGGTTATACCGACTATCCCGCGCTGACTTAGGGTCGCGCAGAAGATATGCCGGATCGGGGTTAGATGGGGCCGTTGTTAACTTTGCAAGAGCACGAGACATTGCGTGCGGCGGTGCAGGCCGGCGTGCCGAATGTCGAGTGTTCGCTGGATCTGGGACTATCTACGACGATGGTTGCGGTGGGCGTTGAGGGTTGGGTCTGGCAAGGTCGGTTATTTCTCTACCTCGAAAGCTGTAATGACAGAACCATCTACTACTGGGTTGACGAGACGTTTCAGCCGGTGTCGCGCTACACGACATCGCTGATCAAGTTGGTGCCGACGCAGTGGGGGCCGCCGACCTTCGAGATTGACGGCATCAAGATGCTGCCCACGGCACAAACCTCCCCCTATACCGACGCCGAACGCAAGGTTGCTTTGATCCAGCCGCGCGGCAAGGTGGTATTGGATACCTGTGGAGGCCTCGGCTATTTTGCCGCGTGGTGTGTGCGGGGTCTGGCCAGGCAGGTGCTTTCTTACGAAAAGAATCCCGACGTGGTCTGGTTGCGGGGGCTGAATCCCTGGTCGCCCAAGGTTGACGATGCGTTGAGCTTGACGCTGGGTGACATTTGCGAGCAGATCGTGTCGCTGCCCGGCGGCTCGGTTGACGCCATTTTGCACGACCCGCCGCGTTTCGGTATCGCCGGCGAACTCTACTCGCAGGTTTTTTATGACCAGCTTGCCAGGGTGTTGAAGCGCAAGGGCAAGCTGTTTCACTACACCGGCTCCCCGAACAAGTTAACCAGCGGCCGCGATCTGTCCAATGAAGTGGCGAAACGCTTGCGGCGCGCGGGTTTTGCCCTGCAGTTGAGCGGCGACGGGGTGTTGGCGGTAAAGTGAGTAATAAGAAAGCCTGTCATGAACCCTGTCGAAGGGCCTGCCAGCGCCAGTCATTGATCTCCGGAGGATCCAGCCCCTCGCGCAGAATGAATGTGCGGTGGTCGGCGAGCTTGCGTTCGTATTCCACGATCAACGCCTCGGCCTGCATTGAAAAATGCGGATGGCAGGCGGCCATTTTTTGCGCCGCCTGGATCACCAGGTGGTAGCGGCTGGTGTGGTTGCGGATGTGCATGTCGAACGGCGTGGTGGTGGTGCCTTCTTCGCGGTAGCCGTTGATATCGAAACGCTCGCTGTTGGGCCGCTCCCAGCACAGTTGTTTGATCGCTGCGGTATAGCCGTGGAAATTGAAGATCACCGGGCAGTCGAGCGGAAAGATTCTTTGAAAACGCTCTTCTTCGAGGCCATGCGGATATTTTTGCGGAATGCCGAGTACCAGCAAGTCGGTGACGTTCACCACGCGCACGCGCCAGTCGGGTGCCGCGCGCCGTAGTAGGTCGGCCGCAGCCAAGGTCTCCAAAGTGAGATTGTCGCCACAGCAGGCCAGCACTAATTGCGGGTCTTCGCCTTCCCTGGTGCTGGCCCAGGGCCACACCGAGGCGCCGACGCGACAGTGCTCGCGCGCCTCATCGAGGGTAAGCCACTGCGGCATGGGCTGTTTGCCCGCGACCACCAGGTTGATGGTGTTGGTGACGCGCAGGAACGCGTCCATGGTGTGCAACAGACAATTGGCGTCGGGCGGAAAATAGATGCGGTAGGTGTGGCCCTTTTTGGTGAGCAGATTATTGATAAAGCCGGGGCCTTGGTGCGAATAGCCGTTGTGCTCCTGACGCCAGGCCTCCGAGGTGAGCAGATAATTGAGCGATGAGATCGGTTTGCGCCACGGGGTCTCGATGGAGGATTTCAAAAACTTGGCGTACTGATTCATCATGCCGTCCACGATGCTGAGAAACGCCTCGTAGCAGGGAAACAGGCCGTGCCGCCCGGTGAGCAGATACCCTTGCAGCCAGCCCTGGCAATTATGCTCGGAGAGTACTTCCAGTACGCGTCCGTCACGCGCGGTGTGCTCGGCGACCTCGGGCAGCGGCCAGACATACTGGCGATCCGTGACCTCCAGCACCGCGCCCAGTTTGTTCGACTCCAACTCATCGGGACATACGATGCGGAAATTGCGCTGTGTCTGGTTGAGTTTTATGACATCGCGCAGATACAGACCGAGTCGCTCCACACTGCTCACAAGGCTGAGCCCTCGTGATGTGACCTCCACCTCGTGGGATTCCAGCGGCGGCAGCGTGAGCGGCTTGCGGCGCGCGCCGCCGAAGCCGTGCGGATTCATGGCCATGCGTTTGTCGCCCGTGGGACACAACGCGAGGATGTCCTCGGCGGGATGGCCGTTTTTATCAAACAATTCTTGCGGGCGATACGAGCGTAGCCAGGTTTCGACAATCTTGAGATGTACAGGATTGGTTTTAGCCTCTTTCGCGGGTACTTGATGCGAAAGAAATGAATCCTCACTCTTTTTGCCGTCAACTTCCTTCGGTCCAGTCCAACCTTTGGGCGTACGCAATATCAGCATCGGCCAGCGTGGACGCTCGATGATCTCGCCGGAACGCGCGCGCTGTTGCAGCGCGCAGATTTCTTCATGCGCCCAGCTTACCGCCGCTCCCATATCGTCATCAATGTAGTCGCTCAGGTCTACCCTCCGTACCGCATAACCATAGCCTGTAAACAGCGCGTGTAGCTCTTCGTCCGTCATGGTGCCGAAGATGCTTGGGTTGGCGATCTTGAAGCCGTTTAAATGCAGTATCGGCAGCACCGCTCCATCGGTGGCCGGATTTAAAAACTTATTGCTGTGCCAGGCGCCCGCCGTGGGGCCGGTCTCCGCCTCGCCGTCGCCGACGATGCAAGCGACAATCAAATCCGGATTATCCAGGGCCGCGCCGAACGCAGTGGCAAGCGCGTAGCCCAACTCACCGCCTTCGTGAATCACGCCTGGGTAGATCGGACTCAGATGGCTGGGAAATCGGTCCGGCCAGGAAAACGACTTTACAAACTCCTTGAGTCCGGCCTTATCCTGAGTGATGTGTGGAAAAAACTCCGTGAGAGTTCCTTCCAAATACATGTTGGCGAGATTGGCCGCCGCGCCGTGGCCGGGGCCGGTGATGAGCATGATGCCGGCGCCGGCGTTTAAGATGAGCCGGTTGAGATGCGCGTAAACTAAATTGATGCCGGGCGCGGTGCCCCAATGGCCGAGCAGCCGCGGCTTGATGTGCTCCGGTTTCAGCGGCTGCTCCAGGAGCGGATTGTCCATCAGATAAATCTGCGCCGCGGCGAGATAGTTCACGGCACGCCGGTAGCGCTCCAGCGCCGTCTTACTGTTGGCGTCCAGAGTGTGTTGCGTTGCAGTTCTGTTCATACGCGTTACCTCGCCTTTATACGCACGCCGTCATGCACTGCGTCACCGGGATACACGATGACGTGCGTGCCTGCATCCAAATCTTTTTCCACCAAGGCCTCCAGCCCATTACGCTTGGCGATCTGCACCGTGCGCCTCTGCGCATACCCGTCGCGTGCCACGAATACCGCCCAATTGTCGCCTTCGCGGAACAGGGCGCTCACCGGCGCCTTCAACGCATTCTCCGCGCTGAATATGACGATACGCGTATCCACCTTGTAACCATCGCCCAACGTCAACCATTGCTCTCGCGGCGAGGTGATGTCTATGACTACGTTGAAGCGCTGTTCCTCCACGCCCAGCGCCGAAACCTTGGTGAACGCGGATGGCTCGATAAGGCGCACCCGTCCCTGTAAGGGCGCGCCGCCGTAACGTTCGATGTGTACAATCGCGCCGGGAGGTATTTGCAGTGCGTCCGTGCTCAGCACATCTACCACGACTTCAAGATCGGCGGGGTCTGCGAGTTCCAGCAGCGCCTCGCCGAGCGGCACATCGGTCTCGCTTTCATGCAATAGCCTGAGCACGCGCCCGCCCAGCGGGGAACGTACCTCCCATGCCGCATCAGAGGGTTTGCCGGGTGGTGTGCCCGTTTGTAGACGCAGCAGCGCCGCGCGCGCCTCCTCAAGTTGATGCTCGGTGGCATGATCTTCAAACCGTGCGGCGGCAAGTTCTTTGGTTTGCAGCTTCACCGCCAGCTCATCGTGCTCCAGTTGCGTAGGCGACATGAAACCCTTAGTGACGAGCTTACGCGTGCGCGCCGCATCGGCATTAGCCTGACTTAGCGCCGCTTGGGCACGCTCCACTGCGGCAGCGCTACGCAGCTTTGCCGCTTCCGCCGCGCCGATACGCTCCTCCAACTCACGTTCAGTGCGGACGTCGAGCAGTGCAGGCATGCTCGGCATAATCAGCGCCAGTAATGTACCCTTTTCCACCGCATCGCCCGCCTTGAGTTCGATGCGCAGCAACCTCCCGGCCAGCGGCGCCGCGACCACGTAGCGTTCGCGCACGCGCGTCTTGCCGTCTTCGTCTATAGTCTGCTGAAAACTGCCGCGTGTGACGGCGCCGGTTTCAACGAGCACCGGCTGCGGCATAAACGCCATCACCAATGCCGTGAGCACTGCGATCACGGCAACGACACCCAGAATACGTTTTGTCCAGCGCATGGTTACTCCCTGGTTTTCAGCACTGCGACTAAATCGAGCCGGTCTATACGGTGGCGCACGATCAGCGCGCTGATCGTGCCCGCCAGGAGTATCGCAATACCTGCGTAGGCGTAAGTATCGGGCTGGATAATCACGGGCAGCGCTAACGTTTCGTGCGGCATCAGTCGTATCAATCCCCAGGAGATAAAGTATCCCAGCGGAAAGCCGAGCGGAATGGCAAGCGCGATTTCGATGGCGAGCTCTCCCAGCAGGAAGGCTGAAACTTCGCGCCGGCTGAAACCCAACACGCGCAGGGACGCGAGTTCCCATGCGCGCTCGGCGAGCGCGATGCGCGCGCTGTTATACACTACGCCGAATGCGATCACCGAGGCGAAACCCGTGAATATCGTGGTAAAAAACAATATGTTTTTCGCGGAGGTTTCCTTGAAGCTTTGCAGCATGGCGGTCTTGCCGCCCGAGGTGGCGATCTTGGGGAAGTCTTTAAGGTAAGCAAAGAACTCTTGCTCCCGGCTTTTGTCGAGCACGACGGAAACACTTGAAACGACGTCGGCCTCACTCATAAAACGGTTGAGCGCCCCGATATCCATATACGCCGACATGCCGATCAACTCCCTCACCGTCCCCGCGACGACCACCTCGCGCTTGCGCCGCGTGCTTTCCAGCGACTCGACCCACACTGTGTCTCCCGCGCGCACGTTGAGGCGTTGCGCCAGGCGGTCGGTGAGCAAGAGGCCGTCGCGAGGCAGCGCTACGCTGCGCAACTGCTCGTCCAGCAGGCGCCGCAGGCGGGGGTCCTGAGGAAGGCCCTGGACCGCGGTGCGATAAAACCGGTGGCCTGACGAAAGTCGCACCGGCACGATGCGGGACACCTCCGTTTCCAGCACACCGGGAATGTGCGCGATGTCGTGGCGCACCCGGGAAGCCGTTGGTTCGGTGAATGTCACTTCCGCGTCGGCGCGCTGCACCGCTTCGAATTGTACATAGATGAGATAATTCACCGAGTCGCGCCAGAAGGTTCCCGACAAAAGCACCGCGACCGAGCTGGCGATGCCGAAGATGGTGACCAGCGCGCGTAGCGGACGCCGCTCCATGGTGCGGATCACCATGCGCGTCGCCGGGGCAAGCCAGTGCACGAGCCCCAGCCGTTCCAGCAGCATTTTACGATAGCGGGGAGGAAACGGCGGGCGCATGGCCTGCGCCGGCGCAAGCGTCACGACATTGCGCACGGTGTTCAACGCGCCAGCGACGGCGGCCAGTAGGCTGATACCTCCCGCCAGCAAAGGAATCCACAACTGGATCCGGTAGGTGAGACGCGGGAAATGAAAAAACTCCGTGTACATGGTGGTCATGTAATGGCCGAACCAAGCGCCGACCAAAACGCCGATGCCTATGCCCAGCGACACGATCACCAACACCAGCTTCAGGTAATGGGCGGCGATCGTCCCGTTGCCGTAACCAAGCGCCTTCAGCGCCGCAATCTGTTCGCGCTGGGTGGAGACGATACGGCTTAGCACCACATTCAACAAAAATATCGCGACCCCGAAGAAAGGCAACGGCAGCGTGGTGCCCATGACCTTTTGCTGGTCGCTTTCCTGCGTCAGGATTTTATTGGACGTCTGGTCGCTGCGGCCATAGGCCTGCAGGCCGCCGTAAGGCTCAAGCAGGCGGTCGAGTCCGTCAATGACGTTGCGCTCCGACGCGCCCGGTGCGAGTCTCAGCGCCACGTGATTAAATGCACCTTCCATATTGAACGCGGAGGCGAGATGCACGCGATCCATCCAGAACACGCCGAAGCCCCGATCGTCGGGAAACGCTCCGCCACGGGTGGCGAAGATATACTCCGGCGATAATCCGATGCCGACGATCTCAATCGTTTCGCGCTTACCGTTAATCAAGGCGGCGAGCCGGTCACCAGGCTTGAGATGGCGCTTGGCGGCGAACCCTTCCGACACCACGGCTTCGTGCGGCCGCCCGGCTTCCGGCAGGCGTCCATAGCGGATAAAGAGCCGGTTCAATCGCGGCTGACCGCCTTCCGCCAAACCGATCATGCGTCCGACCACCGGCTCCTGCACGCCGGGCATGTCGAGCGTCACGTCGAACTGGACGGTGGTCTCCGCATCCGCCACGCCGGGAAGCTCCGCGATTCTGCGTTCGACCGCCTTGGGCGCGCGCTTCAGTTCGGCGAACACGTCGGCGAAGCGCGCCGTTTCGTAGTAATTCTCACGCGACCAGCGTAGCGAATCGTAGGTGGAAAGCGAACCGATAAAACCGGCGATACCGGCCGCTACCACCAGTGCGATAGTGATGGCCTGGCTCTTCATGTGCCAAAGGTCGCGCACCAGTTTTCTATCGAGCATCTTCACCAGCGCAGCTCCTCCGGGGCAAGTTTGCGCGCATTGCGTTCCACGCGCGTGATGCGGCCGTCGGCGAGGTGCATGACGCGGTCCGCCATCCCGGCGATGGCGGCGTTGTGTGTAATCACTACTGCGGTGGTGCCGAGATCCCGATTAATCATGGCGATCTCCTCCAGCACCACCTTGCCGGTTTCATAATCGAGTGCGCCGGTGGGCTCGTCGCACAGCAGCACGTCGGGGCGTTTGGCGATGGCGCGTGCGATGGCGACACGCTGTTGCTCGCCGCCGGAGAGCTGCGAAGGAAAGTGATCCAGGCGCTGGCCGAGCCCCACGCGCTCCAAGGCCTCTTCGGGCGACATGGGGTGAGGCGCGATCTCGGTGACCAGCGCGACGTTTTCGCGCACCGTGAGGCTGGGAATCAGATTGTAAAACTGAAACACGAAACCCACGTGTTCGCGGCGATAGCGCGTGAGCTCGCGCTCGTCGGCCTTCGCCAAATCATGGTCGCGCCATCGGGTGATGCCGCTGGTGGGCGTGTCCAGGCCACCCAGAATATTGAGCAGCGTGGACTTGCCGCTACCTGAAGGCCCGAGCAGCACCACGAACTCACCCTGATAAATTTCCAGATCCAGGGAACGCAGTGCGTGCACCTCAACTTCACCCATGCGGTAAATTTTGCTGAGCTGTTCTGCGCGGAAAACTGTATTTTTATCGTCGTTCATTTTGTTAATGTATTTGTGACAAACCAGGACGGTGGCATGCGCAAGCTCACCGGGTCTGGATATGAGCTACGGTAACCGGTGCGCAAAATAAATCGCACAGGCTGGTTGAGGCCCAACTTCTTCGACACGTCACTGCGCCATGGCTCCTCCTCCAGCATTTGCGTCATGGGATGGACGGCGATCATTTTGTCTCTAAGTTTGAGCAGCATCCTCTCGAATTTTCTGCCGGTTTCAAGGAGCGCAGAGATATCCGCACCGTTGCTCGTCATCACCAGCCATCCTGCGCCCTGTCGAACCTGCTGCGCAACCTTCTCCACGCCGGTTTTGCGGAAACTCTGCTTTAGTACGGAATCCCGCTTGAAAAAATGCTGCACGTACCAGCCCGCCGCGCCCTCGATCTCCATGCTCGCCGATGTGAGGCCGTTTCGATATTTTGCGGCGTCCTTACTCGACCACCTGATCCAGTTGGCCAGCTCTTCCTGTGCGGCGTCGCGGGAGGCCTGTGTGCGATTAGCCTCCAACGTCCCATCGGCGAGGTAGTTTGCCGATTTGGAATCTTTCGGGATGTAATGGATGTCAGGTGCGCCATCCGTGATGTAGGTAAAATCCTGCACCGTGAGTTCACGCTGGAGATAGCCGTTTCTCAACGTGCGGCGTTTTGCGATCTTGTCCAGTTCAAACGTAACAGGTTTATCCTTTTGCAATTGAACGTGCAGTAATTCCGCATCATGCGGCGAACGGGCGATGACCCGGTAATTGACCTGATAACCATAATGGTTCGCGGCGGTCACCAGATTTTCCAGAAAGGCGCCGATGGAGAGCAACAGTTCATGGTTGTTGGGGTCTACCGCAGGCAACCAGCGCGTATTCTCAGAGCCGATGATCCAATCGTGCGGTGTACTAACCTTAATCACCCACGGCTGGGTGTTATGCCCGCTGGGCGCCAACGAGGCCAGATAAATAACCGCGCTTAAATCCGCACCGAGAAGATTTGCAATCTTCTCATTCTCAGCCGCTGTAGGTGCGGGATCACGTGTGACATCATCACAGCCTTGTAAATAGGGCAGGGCGGAAAGCATCAACATGCCACGCCCCGCTCCTATGATAAATTCGCGCCGCTGCTTGTTCATCTCTCGTGTCACCCCTTAACAATCATGCCGCTGCGATCCCGGAGGCCGCTTCCATCACCGATCGTTCCTTCGCCTCTAGCGCGGTCACCCGGTAGACAAACACGTCCTCCATGGACAGCGGGCGCGGCAAGATCGTATCAAGCCGAATATTTGCGGCGCTTAAAATCTGCGTGATGCGTTGCTTATCGGACTCGGGCTCACGCGATAGAAAATGGATGCGATTGCCGAACAGTGCGGTATCGGTCACACCGTTTTGTGTAAGCGCCTGTACGGCGCGACGCGGTTCTGTGACGCTGATCTCCAGTAGCCGGCCCGCCTCGCTCTCGACTTGGCGTTTCATCTCGGTAGGCGAGGCGTCGGCGACGATGCGCCCGGCATACATCAACGCCAGATGATCGCAGTGCTCTGCTTCGCTCATATAATGCGTCGTGATGAGGATGGCCACACCGTCTTCGCGCGACAGCTTGAAAAGAATGTCCCAGAAGCGGCGCCGCCCCAAGGGGTCCACACCCGATGTCGGTTCATCGAGAAACAGCACCTGTGGGCGGTGCACCAAGGCGCAACCCAGCGCCAGGCGCTGCCGCAATCCTATCGGCAGACTGCTGGCGCGGTCCGATTCGTGACCACCCAGATCCGCCATCTTCACCACCCAGGCGGTGCGCTGGCGTTTCTCGTTACCGCTTAGAGCATTTTTGATTCAAGTGCATACATATCCGGAAGATGCAAAGTAGTTTTTG
>CAYUAZ010000053.1:0-10883 GCA_964442865.1 uncultured Gammaproteobacteria bacterium | reverse complement strand
CGGGTGTCGCCATGATCCGCGCCTATCACGACGCGCGCGGTGACCAGGCGCGCACGGAAATTCTGGCGCCCGACGCCGCGCACGGCACCAACCCCGCCACCGCCGCGATGTGCGGCTACACGGTGCGCGAGATCCCCACCGACGCCGACGGTGATATTGATCTTGAGAAGTTGCGTGAGGCAGTGGGGCCGCATACGGCGGGCCTGATGCTCACCAATCCCTCGACACTGGGCGTGTTTGAAAAGGATATTCAACGGGTACAGAAAATGGTGCATGATGCGGGCGGGCTGCTCTACTACGACGGCGCCAACCTCAACGCCATACTCGGCAAGGTAAAGCCCGGCGACATGGGCTTCGACGTGATCCACATGAATCTGCACAAGACCTTCTCCACGCCGCACGGCGGCGGCGGGCCGGGCGCGGGGCCGGTGGGTGTGAACGATCGCTTGCTGCCGTTTCTGCCCATCCCCATCGTGGGCAAGGAACAAGACGGGGGTTACCGCTGGCTCACCGAACAGGATTATCCGCACAGCATCGGGCGTTTATCCACCCACATGGGCAACGCCGGCGTGCTGTTGCGCGCCTATGTATACGCGCGGCTGCTGGGCCGTGAAGGCATGCCCAGGGTAGCCGAGTTCGCCACGCTGAACGCCAATTACCTGATGGCGAAGTTGACCCGGCTCGGTTATCAGGCGGCCTATCCCAACCGCCGCGCGACGCACGAGTTCATACTCACCCTGAAAAAACTCAAGGATGAAACCGGCGTGTCCACCATGGATGTCGCGAAGCGTCTGCTCGATTACGGCTATCACGCACCGACGACTTATTTTCCGTTGCTGGTGCCGGAGTGTTTGCTGATTGAGCCCACCGAGACCGAGAGCAAGGAGGAACTGGATGGATTTATTGCGGCGATGCAGAGGATACTCGCCGAGGCGCACGCCACGCCTGAGCAGGTGAAAGGGGCGCCCTACACCACGCCGGTGCGCCGACTCGATGATGTCAAGGCTGCGCGCGAGTTGGATCTTGTGTGGCAGCCATAGCGGCCTGTGTCGTAGCCTTTGCGTGCTGCGAATGATTGAGGTGGCTGAGAAATTGCTGCGTACAGGCCGCCCAGGTGTACTGCATGGCCGCCGCACGGCAGCGTGCGGGATTGAGTGTCACGGCCTTAAGCGCCGCGTTCTGTAAATCCTCATCCAGATAACCGAACTCGCCGTTGACGATGATGTCGGCCGGCCCGCGCACCGGATAGGCGGCAACCGGGACGCCGCAGGCCATCGCCTCGATCACCACCAGACCGAAGGTGTCGGTGCGGCTGGGAAACACGAACACATCGGCCTGCGCCAGGTGTAGCGCGAGGTCCTCGCCGGTTTTGAAGCCGACGAAAATAACCTCGGGATAACGCTGCATCAGCTTCGCCATATCCGGCCCGTCGCCGATCACATATTTGGTGCCGGGCAGCTCCAGTTTCAAAAAACTCTCGATATTTTTTTCCACCGCCACCCGCCCAAGATAGGTAAATACGGGACGCGGCGCCGCGAGCAGGGTTTTTTCTCGTGGGCGGAATAATTCCGTGTCAACGCCGCGCGACCAGATCACCAGCTTTGAAAAACCCTTATCCGTTAACTCTTGCCTGAGCGCCTCGGTCGCCACCATGGTGTAGTGGGCCGCGTTGTGAAACCAGCGCTGAAAGGCGTAGGTCAACGCGAGCGGGATGTGAAAGCGCAGTTTCACATACTCAGGAAAGCGGGTGTGAAACGAAGTAGTAAAAGGAAAATTATTCTTTAGGCACCAGGCGCGCGCCGCCAGACCCAGCGGGCCTTCAGTAGCGATGTGTACGGCATCGGCTTGAAATGTGTTTAGTAACTCACGTACTTTTTTGGAGGGATTAAGGGCAAGCCGGATTTCGGAATAAGTGGGACAGGGAATGGTTTTGAATTGATCCGGCGTAATCGTGATGACGTGGTGGCCGAGCCTTTCAAGTTCCTGTTTGGTTTGGAAGAGCGTCGTGACGACGCCGTTAATCTGCGGAAACCAGGCGTCGCTGACTAGAACTATTTTCATATTCTCCTTCCTTCAGTAGAAACACACTCTCTTCCGCCCAACGTATCACCGCCAGGGCGCCGTCGGGATGCTCCACCAGCGCGGTGCAGCTATCCACCCAATCCCCGTCGTTGCAATACAAAACGCCGTCGAAGTCTTCGATCGCGGCTTTGTGGATATGCCCGCAAATCACGCCATGCACCTTGCGCTTTCTGGCCTCATGCACCAGGGCCTCCTCAAATTTGCTGATATAGCTCACGGCGTTTTTCACCTTATGTTTTAGATAGGCGGCGAGCGACCAGTAGGGGAAACCGAATCTGCGGCGGAAGAAGTTGATGCCGCGGTTGGCGAACAACAGAAACTCATACATGCCGCTGCCGAGCTTGGCGAGCCACTTGCTGTATTTCACCACGCTGTCGAATTCGTCGCCGTGAATCACCAGCAGCCTGCGCCCGTCAGCCGTTTTGTGGATCGCCTCGGCGCAGATGCGTACCTTGCCGAAGGTCTTGCCCGCGTAATCACGGAACAGCTCATCGTGGTTGCCGGGGACATAGATCACCTTGGTGCCGTTGGCGGCTTTGTTCAGCACGGTTTGCACCACATCATTGTGCAGTTTTGGCCAGTACCAAAAGGTTTTCATGCTCCAGAGATCTATCACGTCGCCGACCAGGTACAGATAATCGGATTGGGTCTGCTTGAGAAAATCGAGGAGAAATTCCGCCTTGCAGGCGCGAATGCCAAGGTGGACATCGGATATCCAAATGGTTCTAAAATGCAGCGGAGTGGTCATGCCAAGCTCCTCCTGTTGCTCACGAACTTTCGATAGTTTGCAGCAGAGATGTTACAATTCAATGAAATACGGATTTAAGTTAAATAAAGTTCTGAGCCGTACTGTCACCAAACTGTAATGTTGCTTGCGTCGTAAACTACTGTTATGTTGCGCAAGCTGAACGGATCCTCCATGGCCAACCATAACCAAACCAACGAATTGAAGCGCCTCGTTCGGGCCTTTAACTATTCCATCGCGGGATTGCGCGCCACCTGGCGCAACGAGGCCGCATTTCGCGTCGAAGTTATTCTGTTTGTCATCATGGCGCCGCTCGCGCTATGGCTGGGAAGCGGCGCCATGGAACGCGCCCTGCTGCTCGGCAGTCTGTTTTTGGTGCTGATCGTGGAAGTGATTAATTCCAGCATCGAGGCGGCGATAGATCGGATCGGTACCGAGCATCACACGCTTTCCGGCCGCGCCAAGGACATGGCCTCGGGGGCGGTGTTTCTCACGCTCACCAACGCCGTGGTCATCTGGGGCGTGCTTCTTGTTGAAAAGTTTTATTGAAGGCCGAATAAATTCGGCCCTACAATTAACCGAAGGAATTTTAAATGTCAGCGCTGATCTGCGGCTCGTTCGCCTACGACACCATCATGGTGTTTCATGACCGTTTCAAGAATCACATCCTGCCCGAGCAGGTGCATATCCTGAGCGTTTCGTTTCTGGTGCCGGAGCTGCGCCGCGAGTTCGGCGGCTGCGCGGGCAACATCGCCTACAACCTGAGCATGCTGGGTGGCAAGGCGCTACCGATGGGCACGGTGGGCAAGGATTTCACGCCCTACCGTGAATGGTTGCTGCGTTGCGGCGTCGGCGTCAAACTCATTAAGGAGATCGCCGACACTTACACGGCGCAGGCTTTCATCACCACCGATCTCGACGACAACCAGATCACGGCGTTTCATCCGGGCGCCATGAACCACGCCCATGAAAACCGCGTGACGGATGCAAAAGATGTGAAGATCGGCATCGTCGCGCCGGATGGCCGCGACGGAATGGTTCAACACGCGGCGCAATTTCACGAAGCGGGCATCCCGTTTGTCTTCGATCCCGGGCAGGGTCTGCCGATGTTCGACGGCGCGGATCTGATGAAATTTTTGGAGCAGGCGACCTGGGCGGCCTTCAACGACTATGAGTTTCAACTGGTGCAACAGCGCACCGGAAAATCCATAGACGAGTTGAGGCACACCGTGCAAGCCCTGATCGTGACGCATGGCGCCAAGGGTTCAACGATATACACGGAGAATAAAACGCTTAGCATCCCCGTTGCCAAGGTCAGCCGCCTCGCCGATCCGACCGGCTGCGGCGACGCCTACCGCGCCGGTCTCCTGTACGGCCTGATGAACGATCTGGATTGGGAGACGACCGGCCGCATCGCGGCCCTCATGGGCGCCATCAAGATCGAACAGCACGGCACGCAAAATCACCGCTTTGAAAAGCCCGAGTTCGAGGCGCGGTTTAAGGAGAGTTTCGGTTACGCACTGTAGAGAGCACGCCGAATGAATTTGGCCCTACAGCCGCAGCTTAAGGTCGGCCAATTTGGTAATCGGTGCGTTGCAAATGTGGCCTTCGCAGAAGTAGGCGATGGGGCCGTCCTTGGCTGCGCGCAAGGCCAGTGACCCGGGCAGTTGCGTTTCGTCCCCCGGAATGGCGAAGCACAGGCGGCGCGGCGCGTAACCCGATGTGCAGAGCGATTGCCACTCCCGCATTTCGGCAGGTGCGCCGCGCAGGATGATGATTTGTGGCGGAGTGAGTGTCTCTTCCAGGGCCAGCAGCATACTGTCGTGGGCATACGGGGCGCGGCTGATGTCGTCCCAGCCCGCCTTGAGCGCGCGTTCGGCGGCGTCGAGATAGCGGGTCTCGCCCAGCAGATAGCCGATGCGGTTGAGGGCGTAGGCGGCTATGCCGTTGCCGGCGGGCGTGGCGTCGTCGGCGAGGGGTTTGGGGCGGTGGATGAGTTGTTCGTGATCGCCGGCGGTGAAGTAAAAGCCGCCGTGTTGTTTATCTTCAAAATGCTCCAGCAGCACCTCGGCCAGTTGCACGGCAAAGTTCAAATCATCGGTGCGCCAGCGCACCTGTAACAGTTCCAGGACGGCGTCCAGCAGATAGGCGTAATCATCAAGGTAGGCCATCAGGTGCGCGTGGCCGTCTTTGCAGGTGGCGAGCAGCCGGCCGTCTGTCCATAGTCTGGTTTTGATGAAGTGCAACGACCGTTCTGCGGAGTGGAGTAATTCCGGTTCGTCGAGCAGGCGGCCGGCCAACGCCATGCCTTTAATCATCAGGGCGTTCCAGGAGGTGAGAATTTTGTCATCGCGTCCCGGACGCACGCGCAGTTCGCGCGCCTTTAGTAATTTCGCACGCGCCATATCGAGAATTTGCACCAACGCCGCCTCGCCCAACTTCATCTCTGCCGCGATTACTGCAATGTCTGCAAATACATGCAGGTGCCACTCACCTTCAAAGTTCGCAAGCCGGTCCAGGCCAAAGCGCCGGGCGAACACAGTGTATTCCTGCTCATCCAGCAGGCCGCGCACTTCTTCTTGGCTCCACACGTAGAACTTGCCTTCATGGCCTTCGGAGTCGGCATCCAGGCTGGAGTAATAGCCGCCCTCGGGCGCTTGCATCTCGCGTATCACCCACCGGGCAGTTTCCAGAGCGATGCGCTTGAAGAGGGGATCTTTGCTGGCCGTCCAGGCCTGGGCATACAGCGCGAGCAGCAGGCCGTTGTCGTAGAGCATCTTTTCAAAGTGCGGGATCATCCATTGTTCGTCTACGGAGTAACGGCAGAAGCCGCCGCCCAGTTGGTCGTAGAGGCCGCCCTGCGCCATCGCTTGCAGGGTAAAGCTCGCCATCGTCAGGGCCTGGCCGTCAGCCGAGCGCAGCAGATGTTCGATGTGTGGGGGGTGGGGGAATTTGGGCGCGCCGCCGAAGCCGCCGTAGCGGGCGTCGAAACTGCTTTCCAACTGGCGGCGGGCCATGTCCAGTGGCGTGGCGTTGAGGGTGACATCGCCCGCGCGCGGTGCGGGGTTAACGTTACGCAGGGCGTTGAGCAGGGCCGCGTTTTGCCGGGTGATCTCGTCACCCCGCGTCCGATAAGAGGTCTCGATGCGTCGCAGCAAGTCGGTAAAGGCGGGCATGCCGTGGCGGGGAGTGCGGGGGAAATAGGTGCCCGCGAAAAAGGGGGTTTGGTGCTCCGGCGTCAACACCAGGGTGAGCGGCCAGCCGCCGCCGCGGCCGGTGAGGAGTTGGTGGGCGGTTTGGTAGATTTTGTCGAGATCGGGGCGTTCCTCCCTGTCCACCTTGACGTTGACGAACAACTCGTTCATGACCTGGGCGGTGGCCGGATCTTCGAACGATTCGTGGGCCATGACGTGGCACCAGTGGCAGGCCGAGTAGCCGATCGACAGCAGGATCGGTTTGTCCTCGCGCCGGGCTCGCTCCAAGGCCTCCGGACCCCATGGGTACCAGTCCACGGGGTTGTGGGCGTGTTGCAGTAAATAGGGGCTGGTTTCGTGGCTCAGGCGGTTGGTGATTTCGCGGTGCGACATATTTGCGCAACCTTTGATTGTATGGTGAACTATGAGTTGAGTTGGCCGAATGAGTTCGGCCCTACAGAGGTCGGCCGAATGAATTCGGCCCTACTATGCGCATCCTGGTTATAGAAGACGACAAGGGCATCACGTCCATCCTGCAGGATTTCTTCAGCGATAAAGGGCATGTAGTCAGCGTAGCGGAAGACGGCATCACCGGCCTGCACCTGGCAGTGGTCAACGACTACGACGCCATTGTACTCGATCTCATGTTGCCGGGGATGGACGGCGTAGACCTGTGCCGGAAATTACGCAACGAGGCGCGCAAGACTACGCCGGTGCTGATGCTGACGGCCCGCGACACCTTGCCGGAGAAGCTCGCCGGATTTAGCAGCGGGGCGGATGACTATGTGGTCAAACCCTTTGCGTTACAGGAACTTGAGGCGCGCCTGCAGGCGCTGACGCGGCGCGGGACAATGCCCGGTTCGGCGGTCATCCAGGTGGCCGATCTGGTCTATGATCCGCTCCCCCGGCGGGTGCGGCGCGGCGGCGTAGATATCCACCTTGCGCCTGTCGAGATGAAAATATTGGCGTTGTTGATGCGCGAATCTCACCGCGTCGTGGCACGCGGTGAGATCGAGGCGGAGGTGTGGGGGAATGCCTTGCCGGAGACCGACTCGCTGCGCGCCCATATGCACACCCTGCGCAGCGCCATAGACCGTCCTTTCGGCGTCTCCCTGCTCCACACCATACACGGTATCGGTTACCGGTTGGTGAGCCCGGATGCGCTATAGCTACAGCCTGCGTTCCCGCATCATGCTGTCGTTGCCGTTGCTAAGCGGCCTGCTGGCCTCATTACTTGCACTAGGCGTTTATTTCGGTATGGAGAACGTGGAACGCCGCCTGATAGGCGAGGTACTGACCTCGTACGCGGATTACTACACCCGCCTCCACCGCATCCAACCCACGCTGCCGCCCCCTGACTCAGCGGTGATACGCGGCTATACGCTCGGCGACGAAGATCGCAGCGGCATTCCGGCCTATTTCGCAGGGCTTGGTCCCGGTCTGCATGAAGTGTATCAAGACCGGGAATACCATATCCTGATCAAAGACCTCGACGACGTACACCTGTTTCTCACCTATGACGCCGGACATTTTCAGCGCCACGACGACGCCATGTTGTGGTCGCTGATAGCGAGTGTACTGGTGTCGCTGCTGGCGTCCTTCATGGTGGGGAAATGGATTGTCGGCCGCATGTTGGTGCCGCTGCAGCGCCTGACGCAACAAGTGAGCCAGAGTGCCGGGTCCAGTCCCCCGGCGGGCTGGACGAACGAGTACGCTGGCGACAATGATCTGGGTCCGTTGGCGTTTGCCTTTGAAGATTCCCGGCGCCGGGTCAACGCCTTTGTCGAGCGGGAAAAAGAGCATACCGCGCAGATCAGCCACGAATTGCGCACACCGCTCGCGGTGGTTAATGGCACGGTGGAGCTGCTGCTTGCCGACGACCAGTTGTCTCCAAAGCTGAGGGGGCGCATCCTGCGCATGGGCGAGGCGGGCAAGCACATGGCCGAGGTGGTCTCCGGGCTGTTGTTGCTGGCGCGCGAACCCGCGGCCGCCGACCGCCCCGCTCCGTTGTGTTCGGTCGAGCAGGCGCTACGCGCGGCCATCGAAAGCCACCGCTACCTGTTGCAGGGCAAGGCCGTGGAGGTTAATCTTCACGTCAACGCCACCCCGCAACTGGCGGTGGAACCGGCGCTGCTGACCATCGTGTTGGGCAATCTGATACACAACGCTTACAGTTATATGGCGAGTGGCGCGGTGAACGTGCAGTTGGACGCCGACAGCGTAAGCATTGAAGACACGGGTTTGGGAATTACCCCCGCCGACTTGCCGCATGTATTCGAGCCCCACTTTCGCGGCGGCAATACCGGCGACGTCCCGGGCGGCGCCGGTATGGGTTTGCCCTTGGTCAAGCGCATCTGCGACCGCTACAACTGGCACATCCATCTGCGCAGCAGCCGCGGCAAGGGGACTCAAGTGCGCCTGGTATTTACGGACAAAAAGCCGGGATGAACCCATTAGTTCGGCGAAACCCGTGGCGCTGGCTGTTGCCGCTGGCCAGTCTGCTGGCGATGGCGGCAATACTTGTTAGCGGCAGCAATCGCAGCCTGTTTCTGTGGATCAATGCGCAGGGCCTGTTCGGCGGCGATGTGGTGTGGGCGGCTATCACGATGCTGGGTGACGGCTGGGTCGCCATGATTTTATTACTGCCATTGGCGGGGCGGCGCCCGGATATACTCTGGGCAGCCATGATTGCCGGGTTACTCAGTACCGTGCTGGTGCTCGGCCTTAAGCTCGCGTTCGGCGTCGCACGGCCGCCAGCCGTGTTATCGCCCGAGGCTTTTCACCTCATCGGCCCCGCCCTCAAGGCCACGGCCTTTCCCTCCGGCCACACGGCCACGATTTTTGCCTGGGCGGGGGTGCTGGCGCTCGGCTTCAAGAATGGATGGTTAGGGGTAGGGCTATTGCTCATCGCCGTCGCCGTCGGTCTGTCGCGTATCATGGTGGGTGTGCACTGGCCGCTCGACGTGCTGGGCGGGGCGCTGCTCGGCTGGATGAGCGCGGTGTGGGCGACCGGCCTCGCACGCCGTTGGCCGCGCGGCATGGAAGTCGCCACGCAACGGGTGATCGCAGCGATGCTCGCCGTGGCGGCGCTATATCTGCTGCTATGGCCGGTGACCAGTTATGCGGATACGCAAGTAGTGCAGCGCGTCATTGCGCTGAGTTGTTTGGTGCTGGCCCTGCCGGGCTTGATGCGTCTGTTCGTGGCTGCACCCGGATGAGCGCAATCCCGTTTTTGTAATAGAGCGTCTCATAGTTTTTAACGCGCGGCAGATAGCTCGACTTGGTCAACGCGATCTCGCCGGGGCGCGGTTCGCGCCGTTCCACCAGCCGTTCGCTGTAGACATTAAAGCTGGGCGCGTTCAGTCCCCACATCACCACCGCATAATCGGCCCGCTTGGCGATGAGCGCCGCCTCCTTGATGGGCGATTGCAAAATCTGCCCCGCTACCGGCAGCACAAACAGCGCCATCCCCGTCGCGGTAACCAGCCCACTGCACAATAACTTTCCTGGATTGCCAAACCGGTTTTCAAACATAAAATACACGGTAACTAAAATGGCCAGCGAGAAAAATACTCTGTAAGGCAGTGAAAAATAATCACCCGCATCACGCAAGGTGTCTTTAATAAACACATCCTGCACCGCCGGGAGCCAGACATGAATCATCTCGGGGAGAAACAGCAAGAAGGTAAACAAAAACAATGGCGGCAGAAACATCATGAATCTGGAGCGCAAGGTATCCATGTACATCGCCATCAGGATAATGGCGGCGGGATAGCCGTATACCGCATAGTGCGGTAGCTTGGTGCCGGAAAACGAAAAAAATACCAGCACAAATAAAAACCACATCAGCAGATAACGCCTGAGATCGTCTTTGACGATCTCACCGAGACGGGTAAAGATTTTTAGCAGCAATGCGGTATAAGGCAACAAACCGATGAGCACGACCGGAATAAAATAAAAACCCCCTCCGCCATGCTGCTCAAAAGTTTCCCCAAAGCGGGCGATATTATGCTTGAAGAAAAACCCCTGGATAAAAGCGTCGCCCTCGCGGAGATATTGCGCGACATACCAGGGCAAGGCCAGCACGCCGAACAGCGCCAGCGCACGAACATTAAAGACCGCCTTGAGCCAGATCCTGAATTCCCCCTTGCTCAAAAAAAACAACAGACTCACGGCGAGCGGAATGACTACCGCAACCGGCCCCTTGGTGAGAAAGCCCAGAGCCATGGCTGCGGCGTTCAGGTAAAGATAGCGCTGTTCTCGTGTCTGGTAAAAGAGATAAATACTGAACAGCGCGGCGCTGAGAAACAGATTCAGCAGCGCGTCCGCGATGGCGGCCTTGGCAATGAGCGAGATCTGCAAGGTAGTGGCTGTGATGATGGCGGCATACAAGGCCGTGACGGTGCTCGTGTAGCGTTTTGTGAACAGAAAGATCAGTCCGCACCACAACGTGGCGGCCAAGGCCGAGGGCAGGCGCAGGGCGAATTCGTTAAGCCCCAAGCCCCAGACGCTCGCGGCCTGCAGCCAGTGGATCAGCACCGGTTTGTCGTAGCGCGGCGCACCGTTCAGATAGGGGGAAATAAAATCGCCGCGCACGAACATCTCGCGGGTGGCCTCGCTGAAGGCGCCCTCATCCAGATCGAACAGCGGCACCGCATGGATGTTGAGAAAAAAACCAACCAGCAGGCAGATAGCAAAGAGGGCGTAAAGCTCTATGTTGGAGTGAGCGGCTTTATTCATTTTAGGGAATCGTAGCTGTCTCATCTTAGAGAGGATTGCGCTGCGCGTCCGCGCCGCATACACTGAGCCAGCGGCCTCATCGTCGGCCTAGCCACCAAACTTCGTGAAGCTATCATATCTCA
>CAYUAZ010000052.1:0-11031 GCA_964442865.1 uncultured Gammaproteobacteria bacterium | reverse complement strand
CTGGCGGCGCTCATGCTGAGACTGTCCATGCCCATGCCGAGCAGCAACAGGGCGGCGGCGGGGTCACCGGCCATTTCGCCGCAGACGCTGACCGGTTTGTTATTGCGGTGGGCGCCTTCCACGACTTGTAACAGCGCGTGCAGCACGGCGGGGTGCAGGGCGTCGTAGAGGCCCGCGACGCGGGCGTTGTTGCGGTCCACGGCCAGCAGGTATTGGGTGAGGTCGTTGCTGCCGATGGAGAGAAAGTCCACGCGTGCGGCGATCCGGCCGGCCTGGTACACGGCGGAGGGCACTTCGATCATGACGCCGATCTTGGGCATAGCGACACCCTCCCCGGCTTCGAGCAGTTCGGCGTTCGCGCGCTTGATGAGGATGAGTGAGTCGTCCACCTCGGCGAGCGTGCTCACCATCGGCAGCAGCAGGTGCAGGTTATCCAGGCCGCGGCTGGCGCGCAGCATGGCGCGCAGTTGCACCAGGAAAATTTCCGGGTGATCGAGGGTGATGCGGATGCCGCGCCATCCCAAAAACGGATTATCTTCTTCAATCGGGAAATACGGCAGCGATTTATCGCCGCCGATGTCCAGCGTGCGCAGCGTCACCGGGCGCGGCGCAAAGGCCTCCAGCACCTGACGATAAATGAGACGCTGCTCTTCTTCGCCGGGGAAGCGCTCGCGCACCATAAACGGAAACTCGGTACGATACAGACCGATGCCCTCGGCGCCGCTGTTGAGTGTGGGCGTAATGTCGGAAATCAGGCCGGTGTTGGCGTACAGCGGCAGGTGAAAACCGTCGAGAGTCAGCGCCGGGACATCGCGCAACTCGGCAAGCCCGGCGGACAATTCCCGCTCCTCCTGCGCGATGCGCAAATACTCCGTGCGTACTATCTGGGTAGGTTGCACGTAGACCCGTCCCCGGTAACCGTCCACCACCACCTCGCGCCCGTCCACCCGCGCGACGCTGAGATCGGCGATACCCATCACCGCCGGCACGCCCATGGCGCGCGCCAGGATGGCGACATGCGAGGAGCTGGAGCCGCGCACCGAAATCACGCCGGCGAGGCGGCCCAGCGTAACTTCGGCCAGCATCGAGGCGGTGATCTCTTCGCCGACGATGATGGTATTTTCCGGGTAGTGTTGTTGACCGCGCGTACCGGTTTGCAGATACACCAGCAGCCGCAGGCCGAGGTCGCGCACGTCGCTGGCGCGTTCGCTCAAATAGGCGTCCCCCATGGCCTCGAAGGCGCGCGTGTGCTCGGCGATGGTGTCGCGCAGCGCGGCCGGCGCCCAGTTGCCTCGGCGGATGCGGGCGACGGTCTTGCCCACCAGGCTCTCCCCCTGCAACATTTGCAGGTAGGCGCCAAACAGGGCGAGATCTTCGGCGGGCAAGGTCTCGGCGAGGCGCGCGGCGAGCGCCTCGATGTCGCCGCGCACCTTTTCGACCGCCCCCGCAAAGGCCGCGACCTCGGCCTCGACATCGGTCGCCTTGCGGTTGGGAATGGCGTCGAGATCGGTGGGCGGATAGATCACTACCGCGGTCCCGACCGCCACCCCGGGCGCACCGGGCAGGCCCTCAATGGGACGGGCGCCGTGGCGGGGTTCCCCATGCAGGCCGTTGATGCCGCCGCTGACCTCGGCATGGGCAATCGCCCCCGCCAACTGGGCCGCGATGGTGACGAGCAGCGTGACTTCACCCTCATCGAACTTGCGCTGCGCGCGCTGCCGCACCACGACCACGCCTAAAGCCTTACGGTGATGGATGATGGGTACGCCCAAAAAGGCGTGATAGCGATCTTCACCGGTCTCGGCGATGAAGCGGTAGCGCGGGTGATCGGGGGCGTTATCCAGGTTCAGCGGTTCGGCGCGCTCACACACCACGCCGATCAAGCCTTCGTTAAGGCCGAGCCGCACCGCGCCGATGGCCTCTGGATTGAGTCCGTCGCTCGCCATCAGGACATGCTGTTGGTTGACAAAATCGGTGAGGTAAACGGAACAAACGTCGGTCGCCATCGCCTGCTTGACGCGCTGGACGATGATGGTGAGCGCCTGCGCGAGGTCCGGCGCGTCATTGACCTCTTGTATGATACGCCGCAGGACTTCAAGCATGACTTAGGGGCGCGCCGGCGATGGGGATCGGCCGCGGCACCGTGTTAGCGGCCCTTGGCGGATGGAGCGGCAGGATAGGCCGTATATTCGCGGTACGGGCCCGCCTCGGGCAGCAGCGGGGCCAGCTCGCGCAGGGCGCGCTCATAGACTTCCCGCTTGAACGCGACCACCTCCTGGAGCGGCTCCCAATAACTGGCCCAGCGCCACTGGTCGAACTCCGGCTTGCCGCTGCGATCCAGTCTTACCGACTTTTCACCGGCCAGCAGCCGCAACAGAAACCAGATCTGCTTCTGGCCGACATACAACGGGTTCCGGTCATAGCGGATAAGATTTTTGGGAAGCTCATAGCGCAACCAGTCCCGGGTGCTGCCCAGGATCTCGACATCAGCGGGCAGCAAGCCGATTTCCTCCTCCATCTCCCGGTAGAGGGCCTGCTCGGGGCTCTCGTGCCCGGCGATCCCGCCCTGCGGGAACTGCCAGGCATTTTGCCCGATGCGGCGCGCCCACAGCACCCGGCCTTCCTCGTTACTCAGGATGATGCCGACGTTGGGCCTATAGCCATCTGAATGGATCACGTGACTACCGCACACTAATAAGGTTGATTGGTTACATTGTTTCACAATCATTAAAATTAGCAACTGGTTTGTCGCCGGTACCGGATCTCAACCGGTGTACAATGCCCCTGTTTTAACCGCGGATTACATCCATGAGCCTCGCCATCTTTGACCTCGACAACACCCTGCTGGGAGGAGACAGCGACTATCTGTGGGGAAAGTTCCTGGCCGAACAGGGCATCGTGGACGCGGAGCACTACGAGCGCGAGAACCTGCACTTCTACAAGGAATACCAGGCCGGCACGCTGGACATTCACACCTTCCTCGAATTTCAGCTCACGCCTCTGACCCAACACCCGCTGGATGTTCTGCATGGCTGGCGTGAGCAATTCCTGAGGGAAAAGATCTGGCCCATCCTATTGCCCAAGGCTGTGGCCTTAGTGGAAAAGCATCGCGCGCAGGGCGACACCCTGCTCATCATCACCGCCACCAACCGCTTTATCACCGAGCCGATCGCCGCCCGTTTCGGGATACCGCACCTGCTCGCCTCCGAGGGCGAGATCCGCGACGGGCACTACACGGGCAAGATAAAGGGCACGCCCTGCTTTCGGGAGGGCAAGGTCACGCGCTTAACGGAGTGGCTACAGGAGCACGGACAGACGCTGGAGGGAAGCTGGTTTTACAGCGATTCGCATAACGACATCCCGCTGCTGGAGCGGGTGACATATCCGGCCCCCGTAGACCCGGATGCGCAGCTTGCGGAGTACGCGAAGAACAAAGAGTGGCAGGTGATTAGCCTGCGGTGACACCCCTCTCCCTAACCCTCTCCCCGTTTACGGGGAGAGGGAATCTACTGAAGGGGGGATCAGTGTTGCAGCTTCTGGCGCAGAGTCTTCGCGGCGGCGACCATATTGCCGAGCGCGGTCTCCACTTCCGGCCAGTCGCGGGTCTTGAGACCGCAGTCGGGATTGATCCACAAGCGCTCCGCCGGCACAACCCTGGCGGCCTTTTCCATCAGGCGCACGATTTCTTCCTTGTTGGGCACGCGCGGTGAGTGGATGTCGTACACGCCCGGCCCGATCTCGTTGGGGTACGAGAAATTCACGAAGGCGTCGAGCAGTTCCATGTCCGAGCGCGAGGTCTCGATGGTGATGACGTCGGCGTCGAGCGCGGCGATCTGGGCGATGATATCGTTGAACTCCGCGTAGCACATGTGGGTGTGGATCTGGGTGTCGTCTTGCACCCCGCCCGCGGTGACGCGGAACGCCTCCACCGCCCAGCGCAGGTACTCGGCGCGCTCGGACTTGCGCAGCGGCAGACCCTCGCGCAGCGCGGGCTCGTCTATCTGCACCACCTTGATGCCGGCCTGTTCCAGATCTACAACTTCGTCACGCAACGCGAGCGCGATCTGCATGGCGGTCTGGCTGCGCGGCTGATCGTCGCGCACGAACGACCATTGCAGCATGGTGATCGGCCCGGACAGCATGCCCTTCATCGGTTTCTTGGTGAGTGACTGGGCGTACACGCTCCACTCCACGGTCATCGGTTTGGGACGCGCTACGTCGCCGAAGATGATGGGCGGCTTGACGCAGCGCGAGCCATAGCTCTGCACCCAGCCGTTTTCGCTGAAGGCGTAACCTTCCATCAGTTCGCCGAAGTATTCCACCATATCGTTACGCTCGGCCTCGCCGTGCACCAGCACGTCCAGTCCAATCTCTTCCTGCTTGCGCACCGCGAGTTGAATTTCTTCCTTCATGCGGGTCTTGTATTCGGCCTCACCGATACGGCCGGCCTTGAAGTCACGCCGCGCGTTGCGTATCGCCTGGGTCTGCGGAAACGAACCGATAGTAGTGGTAGGCAGCAGCGGCAGCTTGAGCAAGGCGTGTTGCAACTTGGCACGCTCGCTGTAGGGCGCGTGGCGCGAGGCCATCGCAGCGGTGAGGGCCTTCATGCGGGCGCGCACTTCCGGACGATGGATGCGCGGAGAAGACTGCCGTGCCGCCACTGCGCGGCGGCTCTCATCCAGTTCCTTGCCAGCGCTGGCGCGGCCTCCGTTGAGTATATTTTTGAGCGCCACCACCTCGGTAACCTTTTGCGTAGCGTAGGCCAGCCACAACTTGAATTCTTCATCCAGGCTGCGCTCGTGGGCGAGATCCACCGGGCTATGCAGCAGCGAACAGGACGGCGCGATCCACAACCGCTCGCCCAAACGAGCCTGCAACGGTTCGAGCACCGCCAGGGTTTTTTCGAGATCATTGCGCCAGATGTTGCGTCCGTCCACCACGCCCGCCGACAGCACCTTATAAGGAGGCAGTTCGTCGAGCACTGCGGCCAACTGTTGCGGCGCACGTACCAAGTCTATATGCAGTCCTTCGGTGGGCAGGTGACAGGCGAGATGCAGATTGTCCTCCAGTGCGCCGAAGTAGGTGGCGAGCAGCACCTTGAGGCCCGAGGCTTGCAGTTTTTGATAGGCCCGCTCGAAGGCGCTCTTCCACTCCTGCGGCAAATCCAATACCAGAATCGGTTCGTCTATCTGCACCCACTCCACGCCCTCGGCCTTGAGGCGCGCCAGGATCTCGGCGTAGACCGGCAGCAGACGGTCCAGCAGACTCAGCTTGTCGAATGTTTCACCCTTGGTCTTGCCCAGCCATAAATAAGTGAGCGGGCCGACCAGCACCGGCTTGGCGCGCACACCCAGCGCCTTGGCGGCGGCGAGTTCGTTGAACAGTTTGTTGGAGGCGACGCGGAACGCCTGCTGCGCCTCGAACTCCGGCACGATGTAGTGGTAGTTGGTGTCGAACCACTTGGTCATCTCGCACGCATAGGTGTCTGCGCTGCCGGCCTTGTCGCCGGGCGCGCGGCCGCGCGCCATGCGGAAATAGGTCTTGAAATCCACGTTGCCGCTGACCTCGGTCGCTCCCGGCGTCCTGCCTCCCGCGACACTAGCACTTCCATGTACGTCGCCAAAACGCTTCGGCACCACGCCGAGCAGCACCGACATATCCAGCACATGGTCGTACCAGGTGAAATCGCCAACCGGGATCAGATCGAGGCCCGCCTCGGCTTGTAGCTTCCAATGACGGGTGCAGAGCTCGTGGCCGACCGCTTCCAGTCCGGCTTGGTCTTGCTCGCCCTTCCAATACGCTTCCAGGGCGCGCTTCAATTCGCGCTTAGCGCCGATGCGGGGAAATCCTAGATTGTGTGCAATAGCCATAGTAAGCTCCAAAAAACATTATGAATTTAACGACTTAACGCCAAGAACCTCTTTATAACTTGAGTATCTCCTTGCGTCTTGGCGTGTTTGCGTTGAGATCTCTGTAGTCTGCCCTCGAACTGAAAATGAATCAATTTATATATTTTCATGCCCAACATGAATATAATTCATATTTATGCTGGAAATACGTCATTTACGCGCCCTGCTGGCGATCCGCGACAGCGGCAGCCTCGCTCAGGCCGCCGCGCGGCTGCACCTGACCCAATCCGCCCTCTCACACCAGATCAAAGCGTTGGAGCACCATTACGGCGGCCGGTTGTTTCAGCGCAAGAGCAAACCTGTTCACTTTACCAGCGCCGGTCAGCGCCTGTTGGCGCTCGCCGAGCAGATGGTCGGCCAGATACGCGAGGCCGAGAGCGACCTGGCGCGCCTGCAGTCGGGTCAAACCGGCCGGCTCTCCATCGCCATCGAGTGCCATAGCTGTTTCGAGTGGCTGATGCCCAGCATGAACGCCTTCCGCGAACACTGGCCGGAGGTTGAGATGGATCTCTCTGCGGGATTCAACTTCGACTCCTTGCCGGCCTTGCTCAAGGGCGGGATTGATCTGGTGATTACATCTGACCAGCAATCACTCCCCGGTGTGCTGTTTGAACCGCTATTCGGCTACCAGGCCCTCCTGGTCATGGCAAATGACCATCCGCTCACCGCACGCACGTGGATCGAACCTCAGGATCTCGCTGGCGAAACACTCATCACCTACCCCGTACCGCGCAACCGCCTCGACATCTTCAAGCGCTTTCTGGAACCCGCAGGGGTGGAACCGGCCGGGCTCCGTACCACCGAGCTGACCCTTATGATGGCACAATTAGTCGCCAGCCGCCGAGGCGTTGCGGCGCTGCCCAATTGGGTGATGGAGGAATATCTCAAACACGACTACATCGCCGCCCGCCCGCTCGGCCGCGAAGGCCTGTGGGGCACGCTCTACGCCGCCTTGCGGGCGAGTGACGCCGCCATACCTTATATGCGCGACTTCATCAGCGTGGCGCGCGCGACCTCGTTCGGGAGCCTGACCGGCATTAAATCAGTGTAGATTGTCTTCGTCAAAATCTTCGGCCGTAAATTCATCCTCGGCCATGTCGGTGACCATGGAGTGGATCTCAATGTCGAACCACTCCTCAAACATTTCCAGCGTCCTGTCTGTGGGCCACAGCGACTCATCGTGGTACCAGGCTTCGAGCTCTATCTCGAAAAGCTCTTCGTAGCAGGCGTGGATATACCCCAAGGCGTCCGCCTCATCTTCAAAGTCGGGGATCAGCAAGGCCGTGCAGTCGTGGCGCAGGTCCTCCAGCGTCAGATCCAGCGGCTCCGGATCGGGCGCTTCGGCCAGCCAATCCAGAAACGGCTGATTGGGCTTGAGTATGGCGACACTGCGGTTGATGACATACATGGCTGGCTCCTTAACTTATCCCAGTAGACCTCATCCGGTGTTTTGCCGTCAAGTATACTACCCGAGCGGCGCCGGTTATAAGGCGGACGGGGATTTACGTGTAGACTTAAGCGAATTATGGCCTATCCTTTCTGATATGACGGATACCCTCGCTGATTCAAATACCCCTGCGACGCTACGCGAGGCGCTTACTGCGGAGGGCGCAAGGGTTTTAGAGTTAACGGGCGCATGGAATCTGCGCAATCTCAAGGCATTATTGCGTGCTTTAGACCCGAGGCTTAAGGCGTATGCAGCCGACCCGGGCCTGCATTGGGATATGCAGGGTATCGCGGAGCTCGATAACGTCGGCGCCCTGTTGCTGTGGCAGGCGTGGGGAAGCCAGAGACCGGAAAACCTGACACTGCGCCCCGAACACATCATCCTGTTCGACCGCCTCAACGCCTTATCGGAAACCATGCTACCGCGCAGCCCGCGCGATCTCCTCACGCCGTTAATTTTAGTCGGCCAGCGCACCCTTTCCTTAGCCGATCATGTGCAGGGCTTTATCGCGTTGCTGGGCCAGTTGGGGCTGGATATCGCCCATCTCGCACGCCGTCCGCTGCTGATTCCGTGGCGCGAGATATCCGCTAACCTGTACCGCACCGGCGCCCAGGCCCTGGCGATTACCGGGCTGCTGGGTTTTCTGATAGGGGTCGTGCTGTCCTATCTGTTCAGCAAACAGCTCAAGACGTTCGGCGCCGATATTTTCATTGTCAACATTCTCGGCATCAGTATACTGCGCGAGCTGGGTCCCGTGATTGCCGCCGTCCTGGTCGCGGGCCGCTCCGGCTCGTCCATGACGGCGCAACTCGGCGTCATGCGCGTCACCCAGGAACTTGACGCCCTGGCCGTCATGGGCATTCCTTACAGCGTGCGCCTGATCTTACCCAAGGTCATAGCGCTCTCGATATCGCTTCCCCTGCTGGTACTGTGGACCGATGCCGCTGCACTGCTGGGCGGTGCGCTGGCGGCGAAGGTGCAACTCGACATCGGCGTATGGCACTTTATGAATCAACTCCCCGACGCAGTGCCCATTGCGAACCTCTGGCTTGGGGTGGGCAAAGGCATGGCGTTTGGATTTCTGATCGCACTGATCGCGTGCCTGTTTGGCCTGCGCATACTCCCGAATACTCAGAGCCTCGCTGAGGGGACAACCAACTCGGTCGTTACGTCTATCACCATCGTGTTACTCGTTGATGCCGTGTTCGCCATAATATTCAGCGACGTGGGGCTGTGATGACGAACAAATCCTGTATCATTGAAATTGATGGTCTTTGGGCGCAATACGGTGATACCGTTGTGCTCGAGGATGTCAGTCTTTGCGTGCAGCATGGCGAGGTGTTGGCGCTGGTGGGCGGTTCCGGCAGCGGAAAAACCACTCTGTTAAGACACATCCTCGGTCTCGAAACGGCCTCGCGCGGCAGGGTAAAGATGTTTGGGGTGTCTCTACGCGAGGGTGACCCGCAGGCGCGGAGGGGTGTGCGTAACCGCTGGGGTGTGCTGTTTCAGGGCGGCGCGCTGTATAGCGCCCTCACGGTATTCGATAACATCGCCCTGCCGTTGCGCGAGCTGCACGTACTCGATGAGACCTCCATCCGCACACTGGTGAGGCTCAAGCTCGACATGGTGCAGATCGAATTCAAACACGCCGGCAAGATGCCCGCCGAACTTTCCGGCGGCATGGTAAAACGGGTTGCGCTGGCGCGCGCGATGGCCCTCGAACCGGAACTGTTGCTGCTCGACGAGCCCACGGCGGGGCTCGATCCGGAGCTTAGCGATAGTTTTGTAAAGCTGATCGGCGATTTGCGTAAAGAATTGTCTTTTACAGTCGTGATGGTCACCCATGATATTGATACGCTGTTTGCGCTCGGCGACAGGATCGCGGTGCTTGCCGAGCGCCGGCTCATTGCAACAGGCCCACTCAAAACCGTAATGCAATTTGACCATCCTTTTATACGCAAGTTTTTTGCAGGCCGCATGGCCGTGGCCTGAGAGTAATTGGATATGGAAAACCGCGCCCATGCCATCGCAACAGGATTGTTTATCATCGTTTTCGTTACGGCGCTGGTGGCGGCCGCCATTTGGTTCAACGACGACAATGCAAAAGAGGACGTCTATCTGCTCGTCTCGAAGTCATCGGTGTCAGGGCTGAACCCGCAGGCGGCGGTTCGTTACCGCGGTCTTCAGGTAGGCCGGGTTGAGAAAATCCTGCTCGACCCCCAGCAACAGCGTACGATTTTAGTCCGCATTCTGGTAGACAGCGGCACCCCAGTCACGCAAGGCACTTATGCAGAGCTTGCCTACCAGGGCTTGACCGGTCTTGCCTATGTGCAACTGGACGATGAGGGGACTGCGCCAGCCCCGCTGCAAACCAACCCCGCAGCGCCCGCCCGTATCGAGATGCGGACTTCGCTGCTGCAAGAAGTGGGCGCTTCCGTCCCGCTGCTGCTCGCGCGCATCAGCATGCTCACGGAACGCATGGGCAATGTGCTTGACGATGAAAATCTTAAACGGGTGAAGGATATACTCGCCAATGTCGAACAGGTTTCGGCGCGCCTTGTAACGCTCCAGGACAAGCTCGATCCTGCCATCGCTGCGCTGCCCGCCGTCGTCACTAACACCCAGGGGGTGCTCAAGAAGGCCGATGCCTTGCTTATTGATCTCAGCACCTTGACCGCCGAACTTCAGCAGCAGGTTATGAAGTTCGACAGGGTTGCAGCAAGCGCGGAAAAAATCGCCGCCGCAGGCGCGGCGGTGGGTGACGAGGTGCGCTCTTCATCACTCCCGAAATTCGACCGGCTGCTGGATGATCTGTCCCGCACCTCCAAAAATCTTGATAGACTCCTGACAGAGATCGAGCGGCGGCCGCAAAGCCTGGTGTTCGGCAAGCCGCCCTCGCAACCGGGTCCGGGAGAGCCGGGCTTTACAGCCCCACCCTAAAAAAAGACAGATCACCTCATGACAAAAATAAAATCCGGCATGGCTGCCGCATTTATTCTGTTGATGGTTAACGGTTGCAGCATCCTGCCGAAAGACAGCGCGGCAATGGTGACGTATGATTTTGGTCTGCCACGGCAAAGTGCACCCGATCAAACACCGCCCATTGCCGACCGGTTGGAGGTCTCGCCTGTCACAGCACCCTCCTGGCTCGACAGCCCGGCAATCTTATATCGGCTCGCTTATCGTAACGCCGCGCGCCTGGACGCCTACGCCGACAGCCGCTGGGCCGCGCCGCCGGCGGGCTTGATAACGCTGCGCCTGCGTCAGGCCCTCTCCACAGCCGGCGACACCCGCAACGTGAATCCGGCATCACAGAACGGCGCGCCGAACCGGTTACAGGTTGATCTGGAGGAGTTCAGCCAGGTATTTGATGCGCCGCAATCGAGCCGGGTATTGCTTCGCGCCCGCGTAAGCCTGATCCAAAAAAACGAGCAGACCCCTCTCAAAGAACGTACTTTTACCCTGGAACGTCAGGCCCCGATCCCGGATGCCGCAGGCGCAGCGAGTGCGCTGAGCCTAGCCAGCGATGAATTTATTGACGCAGTGCTAACTTGGCTGGCAAGCACATAGCTTGTTTATAACTTATCGATTTTTAAGTGCCCCGGAGACGATTTGAACGTCCGACCTTCCCCTTAGGAGGGGGATGCTCTATCCAGCTGAGCTACCGGGGCTCGG
>CAYUAZ010000051.1:0-11136 GCA_964442865.1 uncultured Gammaproteobacteria bacterium | reverse complement strand
AGGGGATACTATAACATATATATGTAAATACTTAAATCAAAAATGCTCTAGCGCGCGAATCAGATCAGGCCATCGTCACCGACCCCTATCTGTCGAGCGCCAGCAGCACGCTGAGCATCACGGCGGCCACCAAACTCTACGATATGCAAGGTCAGGTCAGAGGCTACATCGTGCTCGACGTAGATCTGGTGCGCATCATTGCATTTTTAATGGGCGACAACACGCGGCGCTACTTTCAACCGCTGTTCAAATCCATCTACACCCTGATTGTGGTGGGGTTGTTTAGCGTGGTCGCCGTGCTGCTTTATGCAGCCTTTACCGATATCGCCACCTTGCTGAACGTCGAGCACTCGCTGCAGGAGCTGCAATTAAAACCCTTTGGGGTCATCATCTTCATGACCCTGGCGCTGGCGATTTTCGATCTGGGCAAGACCATCCTGGAGGAAGAGGTGCTAATGCAAAAGGACATATTGCGCCACAGTTCCACACGCCGCACCATTACCCGCTTTATCGCCGCAATCCTGATAGCCGTTTCCATCGAGGCCCTTATGCTCATGTTCAAGGGCGCCCTGGGCGACGGCGGCGAAACGCCCAAGGGTGTATGGATGATGCTCGCCGCGGTAGGCTTGCTGGTAGGTTTGGGAATATATGTCTATCTTGGCGCGCGCGCCGAAGCGATTTTGCTGGGTTTACGTAAATAGCGTTACCCTTCGAATAACCCCGTGTAGAACCTATGCCGTATACTATACGGCATGCTCAGCACCTCTGAATTTTTAGGACTCGGTGGCCCGTTCGCTCAACACGTTTCGGGCTTTTCGCCTCGCCTCCAGCAGCAGGAAATGGCCGAGGCGGTCGCGCGGGCGCTGGCCGATGATGAAATCCTCATCGCCGAGGCGGGCACCGGCACCGGCAAGACCTTTGCCTACCTAGTCCCTGCCCTGCTGTCCGGCAAAAAAACCATCGTCTCCACCGGCACCAAGGCGCTACAGGATCAGCTCTTTCATCGCGATCTGCCAGCGGTGCGCGAGGCGCTGGGCGTAACGGTGAGCGTGGCCCTGCTCAAGGGACGCAGTAACTACCTCTGCCTGCATCGGCTCTCCCTCACCGAAGCGGAAGGACGTTTCTGCTCCCGGGAACAGGCGGACCAACTGGTGCGCGTCCGTGACTGGGCCGGCCGCAGTCGCAGTGGTGATATCGCGGAACTCACGGACATCCCGGAAGACTCTGTGATCTGGCCGCTGGTCACCAGCACCACCGATAATTGCCTGGGCCAAGAATGCCCCAGCATCCGCGACTGCCATGTGCTCAAGGCACGGCGTGCAGCGCTGGAAGCGGATCTGGTGGTCATTAACCATCACCTGTTCTTCGCCGATCTCGCCCTGCGTGAGGAAGGCTTTGGCGAACTGCTCCCCGGCGCCCAGGCCGTAATTCTTGATGAAGCGCATCAATTGCCCGACACCGCCGCCCAGTTTTTTGGCGTTACCGTCAGCAGCCGGCAACTCATCGAACTGGCCCATGACACCATCGCCGAACAGATCAAGGAAGCGGGCGATCTGCCGGAGCTACGCAGCGACGCCGAAAAACTTGAACAGGCGACCCGCGATCTACGCCTGGCCTTCGGCGCCGAACAAAAGCGCGGCGGCTGGCGAGAAATCGAAGCCCAACTCGGAACGGCCCTCGACACCTTGCGCGGCCAGCTAGGCACCCTAAGTCAGCATCTGGAAACCGCCGCACCGCGCGGCAAGGGGTTGGAAAACTGCTGGGGTCGCGCAGTTCAGCTTGAAGAACGGCTGGAGCAGGTCACCCAAACACATCCGACCGGGTATTTGCAGTGGTTTGCAACCTTCCCACGCTCATTCGCCCTGCACAGCACCCCGCTCAACAGCGCCGCGATGTTTCGCACTCACCTGGCGCGGCAAAAATGCGCCTGGCTATTCACCTCGGCTACCCTCACGGTGGGCGACCGCTTTGAACATTTCATAGACCGCATGGGCCTGGAAGACGCCTTGACCGAACACTGGGACAGCCCTTTTGACTTCCGCCGGCAGGCCCTGCTTTATCTACCCACCACCATGCCCGCGCCCAGCGAACGCCGCTATACCGAGGCCGTCATCGAAGCCGCCGTGCCGGTACTGCAAGCCAGCGGCGGGCGCGCCTTTCTGCTGTTCACCAGCCACCGCGCATTACAAGAAGCGGAACAATTGTTAACGAATCGCCTCCCATTCCCGCTACTGGTGCAAGGCAGCGCCCCGCGCGCCGAATTGCTAAACCGCTTCCGCGCCCTGGGCAACGCGGTACTGCTCGGCACCGCCAGCTTCTGGGAAGGCGTGGACGTACGCGGCGAGGCCTTGTCCTGCGTCATCATAGATAAGCTGCCGTTCGCCTCGCCGGGTGATCCCGTGTTGCAGGCGCGTCTGGAGGCGATACGCGAACAAGGCGGCAATCCCTTTCGGGATTATCAACTCCCCCAAGCCGTGCTCACCCTCAAACAAGGCGCAGGCCGTTTGATCCGCGATAGCACCGACCGCGGCATACTGATGCTGTGCGACCCGCGCCTCCTGGAAAAATCCTACGGAAAAATATTTCTCGACAGCCTCCCGCCCATGCCGCGCACACGCAGTTTGGAGGATGTACAATATTTTTTCTCTGCCGAGACGACGCAGCAGGCGGCTGGTGTCCAATGAAACTATTAGCGGTTGACACCTCCTCTGATGCCTGCTCGGTGGCGCTGCTTGTCGGGACTGAGGTCCGCGAGGATTTCAAGCTCGCTCCGCGCGAACACGCCCGGCTTATTTTGCCGATGGTGGACATGCTGCTTGCCGAGGCCGAGCTGAGCTTGTCGCAGCTTGACGCCATTGCCTTTGGACGCGGCCCCGGCTCTTTCACGGGCTTGCGTATCGCTGCCGGTGTTGCGCAAGGCCTCGCCTTCGGTGCTGATCTTCCCGTGTTACCCATCTCCACCTTGGCTGCTCTCGCGCAAGGCGCCCACACCGATCTCGGCGTAACTCGCGTGCTGGCCGCGCTCGATGCCCAGATGAGTGAAGTCTATTGGGGTGCTTATCAAATCAATAATGCGGGGATGATGGAGTTATACGGTGCAGAGCAGGTATGTGCGCCGGGTGACGTTGTCTTACCCGATGCAGGCGAATGGCAAGGTGTAGGCAGCGGGTGGAAAGAATACGGCGCTGCATTGCGGGAGCGTTGCGGTACACTCGTGCATACGGTGCTGCCGGAACGTCTGCCGCGCGCGAAGGACATCGCACTGCTGGGGGTGACCGCCTTGCAGCGCGGCCTTGCAGTGAGCGCGGAGCAGGCCCTCCCCGTCTATTTAAGAAACCAGGTTGCCTGGGCCAAGTGAAGATTTGTCGCACCTAGCGTTCACTCACCCCACCCTCCCCCATCAAGGGGGAGGGTATTAAGGTCAAGGTCCCCATCGAGGGGGAGGGGAATATGTTGGAGAGTTATGGTGCTGTGTATAAATTTGGGTCAACCATTAAAGGTAGCTAACATGAGCAATAAAACTCTCACCATGACGGACAAGCTGTACGAATATCTGATTCGTCATTCGGCGCGTGAGCCTGAACTATTAAAGCGCCTGCGTGAGGAGACCGCCAAGTATCCTATGGCCAACATGCAGATTGCGCCTGAACAGGGTCAATTCATGGCGTTGTTGGTGCAGTTGCTGGGCGCCAAAAAGGCGATCGAGATCGGCGTTTTTACCGGCTACAGCTCGCTGTGCGTCGCGCTCGCGCTCCCTCAAGACGGTAAGCTGATCGCCTGCGATGTGAGTGAAGAATGGACGAATGTCGCGCGCCGCTATTGGCATGAGGCCGGAGTGTCGCACAAGATCGAGTTACGGCTCGCTCCCGCGCTTGAAACGCTAGACAAGCTGCTTGCTGACGGCCAGGCCGGAACGTTCGATTTCGCCTTTATAGACGCCGACAAGACCGGTTACGATGACTATTACGAAAGGAGCTTGCAATTGCTGCGTCCCGGCGGCTTGATCGTGCTGGATAACATGCTGCGTGATGGTCGGGTGGCCGATGCGCCGCGGTGTGATGAGGCGACATTGGCGATTCACAAGCTTAATCAAAAACTACACCACGATTCGCGCATCGCCTTGAGCCTGTTGCCGGTCGCCGACGGCCTGAGCTTGGCGCTGAAATTGCCCGCCTCGCCCTAAATGGAATCGCTCAATCGGCGGCTTAGCCTCGTCGTTCCAGATCTGTTGAACAAGGCCGCCTCGGACACCTCGCCACGGACCGTTGAGGTAGAGCTATTATTAGCGCGCGCGCAACGAACATCCACAGTCGGCGACTATGAGGAATTACTCTTTAAGCTGTTTGCCGTTGAACCCGTCTCCCTACCGGTTCCCACCGCCGCGATCACTTATCTTGCGGATACCGACCACAGAAAGCCAAGCACTTGCTTACGCGCCGATCCGGTCTACTTACAAACCGATAACGCACGTGTGGTCATGTTTGGGAATGACCCTCTGAACATTACTCAAGCAGAGGCCACGGCGTTGGGAGAACTGTTGCGCCCTCTGTTCGCCGATAAAGCCATGCAGCTCGAGACATCACATCCCAAGCGTTGGTATTTACATCTTGGAGAAGATCCCAACGTCACCTTCCATACGCTCAACAAAGTCCTGGGGCAGGATATTCATGCTTATTTGCCCGACAGCAAAGATTGGCGTAGCCTGCTAAACGAGACGCAGATGATGTTGTACGAGTGTGATGTCAATCAGGCGCGTGAGGCGCGCGGTGAATGGCCGATCAATAGTCTTTGGTTCTGGGGCAGAGGAAAACTACCCGCCGCCGCACACCCTCCCTTTGTCAGCGTGTCGAGCGACGAACCGTTCGCTATAGGCCTGACCAAACTAGTAGGCATGGCCAGCGCCCCACTCCCTTCCGGTGCGACGCAATGGCTCACTATCGCCGACGCGCCTGGAGAACACCTGGTCGTGATCCGCGATCAGAACCCGGATTTCGCAGCACGCTTTAATGCCTTGTGGGCCGCGCCTCTCTATAAAGCGTTGCGATCAGGTTTATTGAGTGAACTGTCCTTATATACAGGTCATGGGCGTCTGTTCCATATCAATCGCCCGCTGTTACGTCGCTGGTGGCGCCGTCGGCAGCCGCTTGCAGCCTACTTGTAAGCACTGAACCATGAAGATTACAAGAAGGTCCGCTGTACCGTTGCCCTTCCCATTGCCCGCCGGGCTGCACCCGACGCTCGGCCGCGTCTTTGCGGCGCGCAACCTGCATCAAGCGGAAGAGCTGGACTATGGATTGGAAAGACTCCAGCCTCCGGCGGCGCTGAGCGGCATGGTGGCCGCCGTGCAGCTTCTGACTGCGGCACTGGAGGGAAACAAGCGAATCTTGTTTGTCGCCGACTTTGACGCCGACGGGGCGACCAGTTGCGCGCTGGGTGTGCGTGCGTTGCGTCTGATGGGCGCACAAGATGTGCGTTACGTGGTGCCGAATCGCTTTGAATTCGGCTACGGTCTCACCCCCGAAATCGTGGATGTCGCGGCGCAACAGCAGCCCGATCTTATTATCACGGTAGACAATGGCATCTCCAGTGTGGAAGGCGTTGCGCGGGCCAAGCAACTCGGTATCCAGGTACTGATTACGGATCATCATTTGCCCGGTGCCCTACTACCTGCCGCCGACGCCATCGTCAACCCTAATCAGCCGGGTGACGAATTCCCCAGCAAACACCTTGCCGGCGTCGGGGTGATTTTCTACGTGATGCTGGCATTGCGCGCTCAGTTACGGGCTACGGGATGGTTCGTCAAGAAAAATATACCCGAACCCAATCTTGCTCACCTGCTGGATCTGGTCGCGCTCGGTACAGTCGCTGACGTGGCCGTGCTCGATCACAACAATCGTGTCCTGGTAGCGCAAGGTTTGTCCCGCATTCGGGAAGGCCGTTGCCAAGCCGGGCTGCGCGCCCTCATCGAAGTCTCCCAGCGTCAGCAGCATCGCCTCACCGCCGGCGACCTCGCCTTCGCCCTGGCGCCACGTTTGAATGCCGCCGGCCGGTTGGAAGATATGTCGCTCGGCATTGAGGGTCTGCTTTGCGATGACTACGGTCAGGCACTAGCTATGGCGCAACGTCTCGATGAGCTGAACCGCGAACGGCGCAGCATTGAAAGTGAAATGCAGGAGCAAGCCTTGGGCGCGCTAAAGACCATGCGCCTCGATACTAACGATGCACTGCCGTACGGGCTCTGTTTATTCGATCCCGATTGGCATCAGGGTGTCATCGGTATCCTCGCGGCACGCATCAAGGAGCGCACCCACCGGCCGGTGATCGCCTTCGCGCCAAGCAATGAGCACGAGATCAAAGGCTCGGCGCGTTCGGTGCCCGGACTGCACATCCGCGATGCGCTGGACAGCGTCGCCGCACAACATCCGGGACTGCTCACCAAGTTTGGCGGCCACGCCATGGCGGCGGGACTCACCTTGCGACGCGCGGATTATGACGCCTTCAGCGCCGCCTTCGACAACGAAGTGCGCAAGCATCTCACTGAAACTGAACTGCAAAGAGTACTATTGAGCGATGGTGACTTGTCAGCCGACGAGTTGCAATTGGAGATGGCCGAAGCCTTGCGCAGTGCGGGGCCGTGGGGCCAGGGATTTCCCGAGCCGCTGTTTGATGGGGTATTCGAGGTCGTGAGTCAGCGGGTCGTGGGCGACAAGCACCTCAAGCTGGTGTTGTGTTACCCGGGCGATTCAAGAATCTATGACGCCATCGCATTTAACGCCTCACCCCTCACGCCTTACGCTTCACGCCTCCATATTGCCTACCGTCTCGATGTGAACGAATACCGAGGTCAGCGCAGCCTGCAATTAATGATCGAGCATCTTGAGCCTGAATAAAGCAGTTATTCTTTTTTCAGATATATGCGCAGCGACGCTTTAGTCTGGGCTGTAGACAGCGAGTTTGTTGCTCCCCATACTGGTCATCATCCATTCCCTTATACGCCGGGAATCTGCGGCGATACTGGACTTCCCCGCAGCATCGAGCAGTACCACGATGAGTGGCCGCACCAGTTGAGTCTGCATCACCAAACAGTGACCTGACGGTTTGATATAACCTGTTTTGCTGAGGCCGATCTGCCAGGTTTTATCCTTAAAGAGTGGGTTGGTATTTTTATATTTGACGACGCGGCCTTGCTGCAGATCGTATCTGGCAGTCGTGGTGATTTTACGTATTAGAGGATATTGATAGCTTGCTTGCACCAGTTTGACCAGATCCTCCGCAGTGGAGACATTGCCGTCGCTCAGACCGGTGGCGTCCTCAAAATGGGTATCCACCATGCCCAGGGACTTGGCCTTGGCGTTCATCGCTGCGATAAATGCGCCATAGCCGCGCGAATAGTTGCGCGCCAGCGCCGAAGAGGCGCGGTTCTCCGACGACATCAGGGCCAACTGCAAAAGCTGGCTCCGGCTTAGGACACGGCCGACTGCAAGCCGCGAGTGTGAGTGACGCAGGGTGTCAACGTCCTCACCTGTAATCTGGAGTTTTTGGCTGAGTGAGGGTTTTGCGTCTAAGGTGACCATGGCGGTCATGAGCTTGGTGATCGAGGCGATAGGCTTTTGCGTGCCCGCATCCTTGGCGTAAAGGGTCTCTCCGGTGATTTGATCTACAATTATCGCCTGGCTCGCCGCCAGGCTCAGCGGCAGATCATCCGAACCCTGATACTTCGCCGCCTCTTTCGCGAAGGCAACACTAAACAGGCCGGTAAGGATGAATACCGCAATGGACCGGCTTATTATCTTATTCATTTATCTCCGCGCCCCCAAACCCCTAACGTAAGACGGTCCTGTCATCTTAGCAAAATTTGACTCTACATTAACACTACATGCTATTTACCTGATAATGATTGCAATAGTCAAGCCAAGAATTATGTTTAGACTCAGTATAAATTTTAATCTGGAGCTTCACTGATTCAAGTGGCTAGTTTTTCTCATCCTTGAAATTAATATGCCAGTGCGTTCCATCGCAGAACGGCTTGTTTTTTGACCCCCCGCAGCGGCACAAGGTGTAATGTTCCAAGGACGCACCCTCCCCGCGCGGCTCATCCGCCAACTCGATACCACCCGTGACGTAATAAGGACCGTCCTTGGAGACCGTAATCATGGGCTTACGAATCTGATCGCGGTGTTCCACGTCGTCAACCGAATAGCTTAACGCCCCTGAAGGACACTTGCGGACGGTGTTGATAATTTCTTCCGCCTTTGCGCCATCAGGATTGATCCACGGCTCCTGCTTCAAACTGAATACCGAAGCAAGATTGTCGGTACAAAAACCGGCGTGGGCGCAAATTCCGCGGTTGTCGTGGATGGTGATCTTCTTGCCAACGTAATTCTCGCGTTTATCGAGGCCGCCGTCGGTCAATTTCTTATCGCTGAATCCGTTTTTTCCGTGCGTACCGTCACAAAACGGCTTGTTATTCGAGCCACCGCAACGGCACAGGGCTACGCCGCGCAGGTTCGAACGCGGCTCTCCCTTGGAGCTTTGAATACCTTCAGCAACATGCGGAGTTAAATCGGTGAAATAATAATAAGGACCGTTGGGGAGACAATAAATCTTGGGCTTCTGAGATTGGGCATCGGGTTCCATATCAGCACCTCCGCAAATAACGGGCAACGGATAGAATTATCTTACTCCTCACACAAAAAAATCAACTAAAATAACAGACATAATCCACCATCTCGGTCACTTCAATATCAAAGCGCACCTTGGCGGGAACTGAGAACTTTTGCCCAGCGCTATAATCAGCCCAACCCTGGGCATCGCCGATTTTGATTCGGCACTTACCTTGAGTGACTTCAATCAACTCCGGCTCGCCTGTATTAAACGTGTAGCTGCCCGGCAGCATTACACCCAGCGTCAGGCGCTTCCCGTCCGCCGTGATAACAGTGCGGCTGGTCACATTGCCGCCGTGATAGATGTTGGCCTTTTTCTTGACTTCGACATTCTTGAAACTCATTTTTTCTTCCTCAGCTTTTCCGCGATGCGCATGCGCAAGGCGTTTAATTTTATGAACCCGCCGGCGTCCGCTTGATTGTACGCACCCGCATCATCTTCAAACGTAGCGATGCTCGCGTCAAACAGGCTGTCGGTTGCGGATTTGCGCCCGACTATCGTGACATTGCCTTTATAAAGCTTCACCCGCACTGTGCCGTTGACCGTGGCCTGTGAGGCATCCATCATCTGCTGCATCAGTTTGCGCTCGGGGCTCCACCAGTAGCCGTTGTAGATCAGGCTGGCATAACGCGGCATCATCTCATCTTTAAGATGCGCGACCTCGCGATCCAGCGTGATGGACTCAATGGCGCGGTGCGCCTTGAGCATGATGGTTCCACCCGGCGTCTCGTAACAGCCGCGCGACTTCATACCGACGTAACGGTTCTCGACGATATCCAGCCGGCCGATGCCGTTCGCGCCGCCGATGCGGTTCAGCGTCTCCAGCACTTTGGCCGGCGTCATCTTCTCGCCGTTGATGGCGCTGATGTCGCCTTTGCTGTAAGTAAGCTCAAGATAAGTCGCTTTATCCGGCGACGTCGAAGGCGATACCGTCCAGCGCCACATGTCTTCTTCGGGTTCGGCCCATGGGTCTTCCAGCACGCCGCCTTCATAGGAGATGTGCAGCAGGTTGGCATCCATCGAATAAGGCGACTTCTTGCCGCGCTTCATCTCCACGGGTATGCCGTGTTTCTCGGCGTAGCCAAGCAGCTTTTCACGCGAGGTCAAATCCCACTCGCGCCACGGCGCAATGACGTGCACATCGGGCTTGAGCGCGTAGTAGCCCAGCTCAAAGCGCACCTGGTCGTTACCCTTCCCGGTCGCGCCGTGCGACACCGCATCCGCGCCGGTCTGATTGGCAATCTCAATCTGACGCTTGGCAATCAAGGGCCGCGCAATGGAAGTGCCGAGCAGATACTCGCCCTCGTAAATCGCATTGGCGCGGAACATGGGAAACACAAAATCGCGCGCAAACTCCTCGCGCAGGTCGTCAATGTAGATTTCCTTCACTCCAGCCGCCTTGGCCTTGGCACGCGCGGGCTCGACCTCTTCGCCCTGGCCGATGTCGGCGGTAAACGTCACCACCTCACAGCGGTAATTCTCCTGCAACCATTTGAGGATGACCGAGGTATCGAGGCCACCGGAGTAGGCGAGTACGACTTTTTTAATTTCAGACATTTGGCTTCCTTTGTCCACGAGCTTAAAAAGTGATGGTTTTATCAGCATCACGAATCAGCTCGTAAAGATCCTTTATTGTAGAAACAGGACATAAATCGGATCCTTCGGAGTGCCTTATCTTCAAGCAAGTGCCGCAAGCCAGAATCTTTCCTCCCGCTTCAACAAATAAACGCATCTGTTCCGTTACCTTGAAACGGTCACTATCCAGTGTCTCGCATTCGACACCCTTCCCCAGAAGAAAGCTCGTTACAGAGTCCCCCTGCTTTACGGCAAACACTCCAAAACGGAATGCATTCCATACCGTTTCACTATCATTCGAATAGATAACAATACCAATCTTCATTTCGCGCTTGCTACTTTTTCCGTGCGCCTCAGGCGCGACAACAAGCGTCGAGCCATGTCGCCGAACAGTTCGGTTTGGGTGGGGTGCGGGTGTATCGCGTGTGCGACCTGCTCCAGGGTCATGTCGCCGGCCACCATCATCACCGCTTCGCCGATCAAGGTGTCGGCGTGGTCGGCGAGGAAGTGCACGCCGATGATGCGGTGCGTTTTCTTGTCGGCCACCAGTTTAATCAGGCCCAGGGTTTCGTCGGTTATCATGGCCTTGGCGTCTATGCTCATCGGCACTTTGACTTCGACGGCGTCTATGTTTCTGGCCTTGGCCTGCTCCACCGACAAGCCCACAAAGGCCGCCTGCGGGCGCGTGAAGATGACGCCGCAGTCCTTGTCCTGGTTGTATCTGGCGTCTTCGCCGATGATGTTGGCCGCCGCCACACGGCCTTGCGTGCCTGCGGTATGCGCAAGCATATAGCCGCCATTCACGTCGCCCACCGCGAAGATGTGCGGGACGTTAGTGCGTCCTCGCGCATCGGCTTTAATCACGCCCTTCTCGGCCACGACACCGGCCTTGTCCAG
>CAYUAZ010000050.1:0-11137 GCA_964442865.1 uncultured Gammaproteobacteria bacterium | reverse complement strand
GGGGGGGCTGGGGTTTTGGTTTGGGCCCTTGCCCCAGTTGTCCGCAAAACGTAACGGGCGTTTGTTGGTGGGGGACGGCCCCCGGCGGGAGGCGTTGCAGCGCCAGATTACGGAGCTTGGGCTGGACGGTCGTGTCATTATGCCGGGGAATCAGCGCGATGTGTTACCGTGGTTGCAGGCGATGGATATTTTTGTGTTGCCGTCGTATGCCAACGAGGGTGTGCCACAGGCTGCGGTGCAGGCCATGCTGTGCGGTTTGCCTGTCGTGAGCACCCCGGTGGGCGGTATTCTTGAAGCGATACAGCATGAACAAACCGGCTTGATTGTCGAATCCGGGAATTCGCAGCAATTGCATGAGGCCATCAACAGGCTTCTTAGTGATGTGCAGCTATGCCAAACCCTGGGGGCTGCCGCTAGAAAGCGGGCGCGGGAAAAGTTTGGACTCGATGTCATGCTGGACAAAATGGAGCCTATATTTCGTGAGGCGATGGAATAATGACTGCAACAACAGAGAAGCGCGTCAGAATAAACCTTGGGTGCGGTAACAAAAGCCTCGAAGGATTTATCGGAGTTGATCGAGTCCATTGTCTGGCTGCGGATATTCTTTGTGATATTACGCGCTCACTGCCATTTCGAGACAACTCGGTTGACGAGTTTTACCTCGACAATCTGATTGAGCACGTTCTAGACATTCCAGCCCTTATGGCGGAAGTTGTGCGTACGTCTATAAATAATGCAAAAGTAACAATTATTACCCCGCACTTCACGTCGTTGTCATCCTGGAAAGATCCGACACATCTACACCACCTTTCATACTTTTCGTTCGACCACTTTGAGAAGATGTCTGTGCGCCACTACGTTGGCGGAGGTGTGAAAATAGCGCATCGACATTTATCTTTCGGTGGTGGTTTGCTGGGTCTTATTGGGCGTATCATCTTTTCGCTAAGTCCAGAGGCCTTCGAGAAAAAATACTGTTTCATATTCCGCGCAAGCACTCTTCGGTTTGAACTACAGATTGTAAAGTGTTAGGCCAGCATGTCAGACGCACAACACACTTATCCGCCACTCTCAAATTACTGGCCGGGGAATAATAGTGATAAGAATGTTTAAGCATCCGGCGGAATTTGCTCTGTTGCTGGGGTTGGTGGTATTTCTGCCTCTGCTCGAGGCGCCGAAGAATCTGTTGTGGGGCGCGTGGATTATAACTTGGTTGTACCATCGGGTACGAGACAAGGATTACGGCGGGCCATGGGATAGCTGGGACAGCTTGATTGTGCTGCTGATCGCGTCGGGCTATGTGGTCGCGGCGTTTTCCGGTTTGCAGAATGACGAATGGGGCGGGGCCAATGATGTCCTGCGTTACGGCAGTATCCTGTGGGTCCTCAAGCGCAGCGGTTATGGAGAAAAAGAATTCCGTTGGCTGATCGTAGCCACGATTATCTCCACCCTGATTGCCCTGGGCAATGGGCTATGGAGTTTATTTGTCTCGCATACCCGTCACTCGTTGGAGCTTGACTCCGTGGGGCATGTCAATCATAGCGCGATTTATCTTGCCATCAGTTACGGTATTGCATTGGCGGCGGTGATGGCCTTTTGGGGGCGGCTGGGCTGGCTGTGGCGTGTGGCGGGTCTTCTCGCTGTCGGTGTGTTTGCGGCAGGGGTGTTTATTTCCCTCAGCCGCGGGGCTGTGGGCGCCATGATTGCGCTTACATTTTTCATGAGTCTGGCGTGGTCAAGGAGATCAAAAACTATTGCCGCCATCACCATGGCGGCGCTTATTGGGACAGCGTCCATTGCCTATTTCAGCAAGGTTGACGTGTTCAGCAAGGCCCAAAATAGGATGGCCGCCGATAATGTGTTGTCGCAAAGAGGGGAAATATGGAATGCGGCTGTGGTGACGTGGCGGCGATTTCCTCTCTTCGGTGTGGGCATGGGTAACTATGGCCAGATCAGCACGGAACGCATCAAGCAATGGGTCGAGGCGTCAGGGCGTACTTACGTAGCGAGCAACTATCTGAGTTATCCACACGCCCATAGCTTATATCTCAACACACTGGCTGAACGTGGATTGTTCGGTCTTGTGGTGCTGGTAATGTTGCTGTCGGCCTGGTTTTATTGGCTGCTGCGTTATCTGCCCGGCGCGCATGATGAGAATATGGCCTGGATGTTGTGGGGCGGCAGCTTCAGCGCATGGCTGGTGACGGTGGGCGTGGGGACGGTCAACACGACGCTGCATCATGAGCACGCGATTCTAAGCATGGTGGTACTAGGTGCCTGGCTTGCGTATCTCAAGCTGCGCACAGCGAGCCATCCGCCCCAGGGTGGCAATTAATATTTTAATCTACCGATCGGAAGCGCGGCCGGAGGCCATCCCCTTTTCGCGCAACTTCGCATACTTGATAAAGCTGTTGAAACACCCGATCGAAATATGAACGAGGCCAGGCAGCCCGTCGAGGAAGCCGCGGCGTATGAAATAAAATTTGATAAAGCGTAGCAGCGGGCTGAGCAATAGCCGCGCGGGGCCGACCGACACACCCTGTTGGTGCAGCCGTTCCGCTTGCAAGCTGGTGTAGTGGTTCTGCTTGTCTATATAGGCGGCGATGCCGCTCTCCGATCTGTGCAATAGGTCGCCCGCCAATTCACCTACATGACCGTCATGAATAACCTTCTCATGAATAGCATCATCACTCCAGGCCGCGTGACGGCGATCAAACAGCCGCAGTACCAAATCGGGGTAACCCTCGCCGTGCCTGAGCCAGCGCCCCATGAATTGATTACAACGTTTAAGTGCATAGGCATACAAAGCCGGTCCCTCCTGAAAAAGCCCCTGGATATGTTCAGCAAGCTCTGGGCTAAGCGATTCGTCGGCATCCAGGCTGAGTATCCAGTCATTACTCGCTAGACCCATGGCGAATTGCTTTTGCGGACCATAACCCAACCAGTCGTGGTGAGTAATATGGTCGGTGAATTCTCTCGCAATGGCCAGTGTGTTATCCGTACTGCCTGAGTCCACTATCACGATTTCATCTGCCCAGCGCACACTTTCCAGACACTGGCGTAGGTGCCGTGAGGCATTCAGGGTAATAATGGTGACGGTAATGGGACAGGTCATACAGGGGTCCTCAATTCTTGTATAGGTCGGCTTCACAGGGCGGACGGTCCTTGAAACGCCGGTGTACCCATAGGTATTGCTCAGGCGCCTTGCGTACTTGCTGTTCGATCAATTGGCTGATGTGCAGCAGGTCTTGGTATACGTCGTCACCGGGTATGCTCTCGAGTGCGGGCAACAGGGTGAGTAGATAGTCGTGCCGGTCGTCGCGTCTTTGAATCATGAACGGGATGATCGGTGCACCGCTAAGGCGTGCCAGCCGCAGCGGCGCGGGATTGGTTGCCGCCGGGATGCCGAAAAAAGGGACAAACACGCTGTGCTTGAGGCCGTAGTTCTGGTCCGAAGCGTACCACACAGGGATATTTTGTTTCAGGCTGTTCAGCATGCCGCGCACATCGTCGCTGGGAATGGCTTTTTCACAGCGCGCCTCGCGGGCGCGTTTCATGACGGTATCGAATAACGGATTCTTGTGCGACCTGTACATGGCGTGGAATCGAGTGTGGATGGCCAATAAGTGGGTGCCGATTTCCAGGTTGGTGAAATGGGCGCTGAGTAAGATGACGCCTTTGCCGTGTCGCAGGGCCTGTTCAATATGCTCTAGCCCATCTACCTGCGCCAGGTTACGCATCCTGGCGTCGGGTGTCCACCAGCTCATCGCCGTTTCCACTAAACTCATTCCCAAGGAGGCGAAGTGTTTTTTTAAGAGATACAGGCGCTGCTGTGCATCGAGTTCTGGGAAGCACAGCCGTAGATTCACTTCAGCGATATGTCTGCGACGCCGTGAGATCAGATACATCGCGTGCCCGATGGATACTCCTATATGAAACTGCCAGTAGTATGGGAGCTGTGCGATGCCTCGCAGGATTCCCAAGCCAATCCAGGTTGACCAATAGCGAGGCGTCAGAAAATCTTTTACCGGAAATGGATGCGCGGGTGTTGTGTCGGGTGGGCTCATAATCGTTATTTTAGCGCGGTTCACATTGAAGCAGGCTGGCCTGATCGCGGGCGGCCTATTATGCTATGATTTAACTCTTAAATCCGCTGCCCAACCGAAAATAACGACCCTATCCATGCACTTGCCTGATTTTACCTCTGCCAGAGTTGTAGTGGTAGGCGATGTCATGCTCGACCGCTATTGGCACGGCAGCGCCTCACGGATTTCTCCCGAGGCGCCGGTGCCGGTGGTGCGTGTCGAGCATAGGGTTGAGCGCCCCGGCGGGGCGGGGAATGTGGCGCTGAATATCGCTGCACTGGGTTCCCAGGTCACCCTGCTGGGGCTGACCGGCGAGGATGAGGCGGCGAATGTCCTGCAAAACCTGCTTGCCGAGGCCAGGGTCAACTGTCATTTTGTACGCATGACAGGATGTTCAACCATCGTCAAACTGCGCGTACTGAGCCGTCACCAGCAGTTGATCCGTCTCGACTTCGAGGATGATTTCGCCGAGCACGCGCCCGTGAATCTGATGGAGCCGCTCAAGAAGTTGTTGCCGGAAGGCAATGTACTTGTTCTGTCCGACTATGGCAAAGGGGCGCTGCGGCAGGTAGTCGAATTGATCGCGCTGGCCCGTCAGGCCGGCAAGCGTATATTGGTGGACCCCAAGGGGACAGACTTCGATATCTATCGCGGAGCGACGGTAATGACTCCCAATCAGACGGAATTTGAGGCTGTAGTGGGTCATTGTCGCAACGATCAAGAATTAGTCAGCAAGGGTGAGCAGTTGCGTCGTCGTCTGGAGCTGCAAGCCCTGCTGATTACTCGCAGCGAGCGCGGTATGAGCTTGCTGCGTGAGGGTGCGGAGGCGCTGCATCTGCCCGCGCATGCGCGGGAGGTCTATGACGTGACCGGCGCCGGCGATACCGTGATCTCCGTGCTGGCGGCCGCCTTGGCGGCAGGCGAGGATTTCCCCTCCGCCACTGCCTTGGCGAATGCAGCCGCCAGCATTGTGGTGGGCAAGCTCGGAGCGGCGACTGTGAGTACTGATGAGTTGCGCAGTGCGATGGGAGAGGGTGCTGCTGCGAGCTCAGCGCTGCTGACGGAGGATGAACTGCTGGCGGCAGTGGCGGAGGCGCGCGCGCGCGGCGAACGGGTAGTGATGACCAACGGTTGTTTCGATATTTTACACGCCGGGCACGTGAGCTATCTGGAACAGGCCAAACGGCTGGGAGACCGGCTGATTGTAGCCGTGAATGACGACGCCTCGGTGCGGCGCTTGAAGGGCAGTGGCGACGCGCAAAGACCAGTCAATCCGCTAGCGCAACGCATGCGCGTGCTGGCGGCGCTGAAAAGCGTGGACTGGGTCGTCTCCTTTTCGGAAGACACCCCGGAACGGCTCATTTGCCGTGTGCTCCCGGATATTTTAGTAAAGGGCGGCGACTACCAGCCGCAGCAGGTTGCGGGCCATCAGTGCGTTACGGCTCACGGTGGCCAAGTGCGGATTCTAGGCTATGAACAAGGCATTTCAACCAGCCGCATCATCGAAACTATTCGTACCGATAACAAAGGATCAACGGCATGATTGTGGTCACCGGTGGCGCCGGCTTCATCGGCAGTAACCTCGTCAAGGGTTTGAACGAGCAGGGACGTAGCGATATTCTCGTCGTTGACGATCTGGAAAACGGCGCAAAGTTTGTCAATCTGGTGGACTGTGAAATTCAGGACTATATGGATAAGGACGAGTTTCTGACCGCCATACAGTCGCAGAAGGAATTCATGCCGCCCCTCGAGGCCATCCTGCATCAGGGGGCGTGTTCTACCACTACGGAGTGGGATGGCCGTTATATGATGCGCAACAATTACGACTATTCCAAACACCTGCTGCACTATTGCGCGAAACACAAGATACCCTTTATTTATGCCTCCAGCGCAGCGGTCTATGGTGGTGGTCAGGTGTTCAAAGAGAGCCGTGAGTGCGAGGCGCCGCTCAATGTGTACGGCTATTCAAAATTTCTGTTCGATCAATACGTACGCCGGCTGTTGCCTGCGGCCAAGAACCAGATCGTCGGGTTGCGCTATTTTAACGTCTATGGTCCGCGTGAGCAGCATAAGGGCGCGATGGCGAGCGTCGCGTTTCATTTTCGCAATCAGATTCGGGATGCCGGCAAAGTCAAATTATTCGAAGGTAGCGACGGCTACGCCGACGGCGAGCAGCGCCGCGACTTTGTTCATGTCAGCGATGCGGTAGCGGTGAATCTGTGGTTCCTGGAGGAGCGTAATAAATCCGGAATATTTAATCTCGGGACGGGGAAAAGCCACAGCTTCAATGAAGTTGCGCGCGCGGTCATCAAAGCAGAAGGGAAGGGAGTAATCGAATACATCCCGTTCCCCGATCATCTGCGCGGTCGCTATCAAAGTTTCACAGAGGCCGATATGTCAGCATTGCACGCCGCGGGTTACACCCAACCGTTCAAGAATATTGAGCAGGGGGTAGGCGCCTACATGGACCAGTTTCAAACCCGTTGACGCGGTCCATCTACACCTTCCTTTTATATCTGCTCACGCCTCTGGTCGTGGTGCGTTTGCTATGGCGCGGATTACGCGCCCCCGCCTATTGGCGACGTTGGCCGGAGCGCTTTGGCTGGATACCGCAAGCGGGCGATGGCTGCCTGTGGGTGCACGCCGTTTCGGTGGGCGAAGTGCAGGCCGCCGTACCGCTGGTCAAGGCCTTGCGCGCGCGTTATCCAGAATGGCGCATCGTTGTCACCACTATGACGCCGACCGGCGCGGAGCGCGTGCAGACCGCGCTACATCAAGACGTTACCCATTATTACCTCCCCTATGATCTGCCTGGCGCGGTGCGGCGCTTTGCGCGGCGCTTGCGCCCGCGCTTGCTCATCATCATGGAGACCGAACTCTGGCCTAACCTCATCCATTACTGTCACACGCAACGTATACCGGTGGTGCTCGCCAATGGGCGTCTCTCGGAACGCTCCGCAGCGCGCTATCGGTATGTGAAAAAACTGGCGTCGGAAATGCTGGCGATGTTTTCCGTGGTTGCGGCGCAAACTCAACAGGATGCGCGGCGTTTCATTGCGCTGGGCGCCCCCTCCGAGATCGTGCGCGTCACAGGTAATATCAAATATGATATGAAACCGCCCGCCAGCCTGCGTGAGCAGGCCGAAGTATTGCGGCGCTCCTGGGGCGTCGAGCGCGCGGTGTGGATCGCCGCCAGCACCCACGAAGGCGAAGAGCAGCAAATCCTCGACGCCTATGCGGCGGTGCGCCGCGAGCTACCTCATGCGCTGCTGGTGATAGTGCCGCGTCACCCCGAACGTTTCGCCAAGGTCTCCGCCCTGTGCGAAAAGTCAGGTTATAGCATTGTGCGGCGTAGCGAGCAGCGTGCCTGTGATGCAAACACAGGAATAGTCATCGGCGACAGCATGGGTGAACTGAATTTATTCTACGCCGCCTCTGACGTGGCGTTTGTCGGCGGCAGCCTGGTCCCCACAGGCGGACACAATCTCATCGAACCCGCCGAACAAGGAATCCCGGTCATCACCGGCCCCCACACGTTTAACTTTGCAGAGATCACTCAACAGATGTGCGAGGCGGGCGCCGCCGTGCAGGTTAACACCACGCGTCAATTAGACGAAGTCGTGATCGAATTCCTCAAGGATGCCAATCTGCGCTATCAGATCGGGCAAAAAGCCCGCACGCTGGTCGAACAGAATCGCGGCGCGCTCGATCATTTACTGGAGGCGCTGACGCCCTATTTGCATGGTAAGTAAATCACCACCGGTGATTTGACTTGCTGGAATCGGTCTATTAACCTTTAATGACGATAGTGCCTTCGATCTTGGGATGCCACTCATGAAAGCGATATTGTTTACCCTGCTGACAGGGATGCTCGGGCTGCTGAGTCCTGCTCTTGTTCATGCCGCCGCCGGTGATCTCGATCCCAGCTTCGGTAATAAGGGTATCGTGGTCACGGAGTTCGGAGGCGCTGATACCGCCTATGCAGCGGTACTTCAGCCTGACGGCAAGATCGTCACGGTGGGTAGTATTACAACCTATAGCACCTATAGCGCCAACTTGTCCAACTCGGATTTCGCACTGGCTCGTTACAATTCCGACGGTAGCCTGGATACCAGTTTTGGGGTTGGCGGAAAGACGACCTTGGATTGGGGTCGAGCTGACTATGCCACTGCGGTGGCCCTGCAAACAGACGGCAGGATTCTGGTAGCTGGCATTAGTAGTCACACCTTTTTCGATATTAATTATGTGATCGCTCGCTATAAACACGATGGCAGTTTGGATCCAGATTTTGGCACCGCCGGTATGGTAAGGATTGATTTCAGTGATCTAGATTATTTCGTAGGCATGGTTGTCCAAGCAGATGGCAAAATTATCTGGGTGGGGGCGTCATTCAGTCAGCAATACCAGGCGAGTGGCATCGTACTAGTTCGCCTCGGCACCCATGGAAATCTGGATACCCACTTTGGCAGCGGCGGCAGGATAAGCACCGATCTTGGCATGGATAATGTTCCCGCAGCCATTGCGACGAGGGAGGACGGTAAAATTGTCGTGGCTGCAGAAAAAGTTGATTCGCGAGATGTTTCCGCCATCACCTTGCTGCTATACAACCAGGATGGCGGTTTGACGCCACTTTCGGCACGGCAGGTAAAGTAACTGCTTTGGTTAGCGGCTATATAGGAGCCCTAACTGTCCAAGAAGATGGGAAGATTCTGGTTGGATATAGATACAGTTTCAGATTGACTCGTTTCAATTCAGACGGGAGCTTAGACACTTCGTTTGGTAACTCTGGAACGACCGCCTCGACGTCATTCGCCCAGAGGCTGGATGTAGTAAATGCACTAACAACTCTTCACGACGGGAAGATTGTTATGGCTGGAACGATAGGGCAGGACCTTTGCTCTTTGCCCTGCGGGGGAGACCGTTTTGTCCTGGTACGCTTCAATGCCGATGGCGGCTTAGATAACAACTTCGCCAGTGCCGGTAGAATCGAGACAGATATCTTTCCTGAGAGTCCAAGTAAAGGTACTTATGATGTCCCTTACGCGCTAATACTGCAACCGGATGGTAAGCTCATTGCCGTAGGCCAGGCCTTTAGCATCAAGAGCCCTGACTCATGGGCTAGCGCTACTGACTTCGCCTTAGTGCGTTATCTGGGCGACTCCGGTCTACCGCAAACCGGCTGGTGGTGGAATGAGACGGAGAGCGGCCGTGGTTTTACCGTTGAAGTGCAAGGCAACAATCTGTTCTTCGCCGGTTATCTCTATGACAGCTCCGGCCGCGCCACCTGGTATGTCTCCGGCGGTTCGATGACCAGCAATACCCATTACAGCGGCGCCCTGTACGCATACAGCGGCGGCCAGACCCTCACCGGTAGTTACCGTGCGCCCAACTCCCCCACCTCAGTAGGAACCCTAAGTCTGCAATTCACTGACGCCAGCCACGGCACCCTCACCTGGCCGGGTGGCACGATTCTGATAGAACATTACGTATTCGGCGCTGGACAGGCCAGCTTTCAGCCCGAGAACGGTTGGTGGTGGAATGAGACCGAGAGCGGGCGTGGTTTTACACTTGAAGTGCAAGGTGACCGGTTGTTCATCGGCGGCTATATGTATGACGCGCAAGGCAACCCGGTCTGGTATGTGTCGGCGGACAAAATGACCACGCCCACCCGGTACCAGGGGCAGTGGCTCCAGTACGCCAATGGCCAAACCCTCATAGGCTCTTACCAAAAGCCTACTCCCCCGGTAGCGATCGGCAATGTAAGCCTGGAATTCACCAGCCGAACCACGGGCACGCTTACTCTGCCGGATGCTCGCAAAGTGGCGCTTACCCGGTTTCGGTTTTGAGGCTGAAATGGGTTAACGTATCAATTCAGAAATCTTTTTAAAATGTTCATGCTGCGCATCGCGCAACCACTCGAATAAAACCGATTCGGTATTAGTGACGATAACGCCCGCTTGGCGGAGCCGAGCGAGCGCGTTGGTTTTATTTCTCATGCGGCGCGAGCAAATCGCATCCTCAACCACGAATACCTGGGTATTGGTTGATTGTAATTCCAGCGCGGTTTGTAGCACGCAGACATGCGCCTCCATGCCGGCTAGGATGATTTGATTTCTTTGGCTCTGCCGCACGGCCTCCATAAAACCCGTTGCGCCACTACAAGAGAAGCAGGTTTTTTCGATAACCGGGGTGCCTTGCGGTAAGTGTTGGGTAAGAGCGGCCTCGGTTTTACCCAGGCCCTTGGGGTACTGCTCGGTGAGCAGCACGGGTATGCTGATTAAACTGGCTGCCTGCAGCAGTATCGCAGCATTGCGTAATACCTCATCGCGCTTGGTGGGTGGCATTGCAGCCGCGAGTTTGGTCTGCGTGTCTACCACGGTCAGCAGACTCTCGCTGGCCGAGCATAGGGTAGCCGTGCTAGTTATCATCACTCCATAACTCTTTGACAGAATTTCCAACCCTTACACCCCCATCCCAACCTTTTGCGCTACGCTTCCGGCTCCGCGCAAAAGCCCAGGGTATACCTCCTGTATACCCGTTCGGCCGCTCCGCTGCCTCACCCCCCGTCAAGGGGGAAGGGGAATTAAGTGGCGGCATTTATGTGGCTCAGATTGATCTACTTCAGCCAGCGGTTGATCTGCTCCACATCGGCAGGCGCCAGTGTCCCCGCTGCTTGCTTCAGGCGCAATGTTTCTAAAATATAGTCGTAACGCGCCCGGGCATGGTCGCGCTCGGCACGGAACAGTTCGCGCTGGGCATCGAGCACGTCCACCTGGGTGCGTGTTCCTACTTCCAGCCCAGCCTCGGTCGCCTCTAATGCAGTCTTGCTGGAGGTCACTGCCTGTTTGAGCGCGTTGACGCGGCTGATGTTGGCGATCACGCCGGTGTACGAGTCGCGCGTTTGGCGCACGGCGGCGCGCTGCTGTTGTTCCAGTACTTCGCGCGTCTGACTGTGTCTGTATTCCGCTTCGCGGGTGCGTGAAGTCACCAGGCCACCTTGATAAATCGGCACCGTGAGTTGCAGACCGACCGCGTCGGTATCTATCTCGCTGGCG
>CAYUAZ010000049.1:0-11214 GCA_964442865.1 uncultured Gammaproteobacteria bacterium | reverse complement strand
GCAGAAGTCTGGCTTCTCGCAGGTGGCAAACCTGGCGGGCGGGATGCTGCGCTGTATCACCCGCCTGCTGGAGAGCAAGCTCAAGCAACAGGATTGTGTGGATAACTATCATCAGGGGCGCTATCCCGACATCGGTCATCAGGAACGCTTTATCAGCGTGGGCAACGGCTACTCTGACATACAACTGCGTAACCTTGCTTACTACGCGCACATGGACACCCTGGAGGAAGGCGCGGCGGACCTGGACGTGGGCGTGAAGATTTTCAAAAAACTCAACACCGCACATGGCCTGCCGGCGCCGGTGATTCTGCAGATGAGTTACAGCCGGGCGGTGCCAGGTGCGCGTGAGCGTGCGCTGTGCCGCGCAGAGCGCCGTGCGGCGGCGATAGGCCAGCGCTATGCGGAACTAGCGCAGGCCGGTTTACTGAGCGTGTTTACCAGTTTGCAGGACAAAGACAGCGGCGCTGTCGAATTCGTCGCCGCACATGAGGGGTACGCATGAAAATCTGCCAAGTGGAAACGACGCTGGTCTCCACCAACCGCATCGCCAGCCTCGGCCATCGCTCGCTGCGCGTGGTCAAGGAAAAGGGCGGCGCGCGCTCGGTGGCGGTGGACGCGGTGGGTTGCCGCCCCGGCGATTGGGTGATCGTGGTGGGCAGCTCGGCGGCGCGCGAGGCGGCCGGCAGCAAGGAGTATCCGTCGGACGCCACCATCGTCGGCATCATTGACTACTGGGGAGAAGATGGAAATCCTCCAAGTCCAGAGTGATCTGGTGTGCACGCAGCGCGTGGAGGGCTTGTACAGCGCCTCGCTGCGCGTGCTGCGCGACGCCAAGGGCAAGTTGAGTGTGGCGGTGGATCCGGTGGGCGTACCGCCCGGCAAATGGGTGTTCGCCATGAGCGGCACGGCGGCGCGTTACGCGGCGGGCGACCCGCGCGTGCTCACCGACCTCACCGTCGGCGGCATCATAGATCACTGGGAGGAAAAAGGCGTCAGCGGCCTGTAGGGCCGAATTCATTCGGCCGCTTCGGCGGCAAACAGGTGTTTTTGTAAGCAGCAATGTGTGTAACTTTTATTACCTTTAACGAGAGAGGATAGACAAATGGCAAACGAAATAACAGGTATTGCATTAGGTATGATCGAGACCCGCGGCCTGGTGCCGGCGATAGAAGCCGCCGACGCCATGACCAAGGCGGCGGAAGTGCGGCTGATCGGCCGCCAGTTCGTCGGCGGCGGTTACGTCACGGTGCTGGTGCGTGGCGAGACCGGCGCGGTGAACGCGGCGGTGCGCGCGGGCGCCGATGCGTGCGAGCGCGTGGGTGACGGCCTGGTGGCGGCGCACATCATCGCGCGCGTGCACGGCGAGGTGGAGCAGATACTGCCCAAGAAGCCGGATGCCGCGAGCGGCGGACGTGACGGCGACATCACGCAGTCGCGCAGCTAAGGTCGGCTGGTAGGGCCGAATTCATTCGGCCCAAGCCCAAGAAGACGTCATGACAGCGGATTTGCGCATCATTAGTTACCTCAACCGCGCGTTGACGCACGAGCTGCTGGCGGTACAACAGTATCTCGCGCAAGCCAAACTCACCGCGCTGTGGGGTATGACAGAGGCCAGCGAGCGTTTGCGCGAGGATGTCAGCGCGGAGCTGCGCCACGCGGAATCACTCATGGAAGAGTTGCTGGTGCGCGGCACGCCGCCCGCTGGCGCCGCGCTCGCGCCCGCGCGTCTGGCGGGTAATCTGCCAGGGCTGCTGTTGCACGACCGCGTGCTGGAGCTGGAGGCGGTGCGGCTTTATGACGAAGCGGCACGCTATTGCACCCGCGTTGGCGATGAACGCTGCCGCGCTTTATTCGTCAAGATACTAGACGACGAAGTGGAGCACATCCATGAACTTGATGAGTGGATACGAAATGCGGGAAACGCCCATGAGCAAAGAAAAACCGGCTGAGGCGCCGCCGGAGTGGCAACGGCGTGAGCGTCCACCCTTGCTCAGCCGGCGCTTTCAATTCAGCGGCTACCAGGAAACACGCAGCTTTTTGGACGCCATGGCCAAGCTGTCGGAGCAGCGCGGCTATTATCCTGACACCAGCTTCGGCGTCAATTACGCCAACGTGACCATCCACGCGCAGAACGGTGAGCAACTGGAACACAAGGATTTTGAATTCGCCACGCGCATTAACGAACTCACAGAACTGGCGCGCGGTGTGTAGGATGCCTCTAAAAAAGATGGATTTTGATTCAAGACAAGGCGCAGCGCCGTCGAGCAGCGCAGCATACACGCCAGTATGTGAGCAGCGGAGACAAGCTGCAGCGGTCGCTCCTGCGCGTCCTGCGCCCGCGACATTGGTACTTCCCTGTACAGCACAGTATTGGAGCAAAAGACGCTTTTTTAGAGGCATCCTGAAGCCATGACGGTGGGGAAAATATACGCCGTCATTAACCAAAAGGGTGGAGTAGGCAAAACCACGCTGGCGCTGAATCTGGCGGCCGGATTTGCCCGGCGCGGCTCGTGTTTGCTGGTGGATGCCGATCCGCAGGGTTCGGCCATGCAGTGGGCGCGCATGGCGGACGCCGCGCGCGGGCTGCCGGTGATGACAGTGGCCGCACCGGCGGCAGTGGGGCGGGTGTTGCCCGCTTTGCGCGATGCCCACGAATTTATTATAGTAGATTGTCCTCCCTCGGGGGCTTATGAGGGCCTGCGGGATGTCTTACTGCTGGCGGATTTGGTGATTATCCCGGTGCTGCCTTCGCCCGCCGATTTATGGGGCAGCGTGCGCATGGCCGAGCTGATTGAGATCGCGCGGCGCGAAAACACCTCGTTGCGCGCCCGCGTGTTGTTAAATCAGGTCGAACCGCGCAACGCCATGGCGCACTCCATGCATACGGCCTTGGCGGAGCTCGGCCTGCCTGCCTTTACGCAGACCGTTAAACGGCGCGCCGTGTATCGCAGTTGTGCGCTGGAAGGCGCGAGCGTATTTAACTTTGGCAAACGCGCACAGGCAGCGGCGCAGGAACTCGATGCAGTCATCGAAGAGGTAATGCAACTATGAGCAAGATACCGGCAGGCAAAAAAGATTTATCGAGCAAATTGGCCGGGGCGGTGCGTGCCGCCAAGACCGAGCATGCTGCGGAGCCCGGCGTTCCGTCACCCGCAGCACCGGAAGTGAAGCCAGCCAAACCGCCACTCGCGCGCCCGGCCACACGCCAGCCCAGACTGGATGACCGGCGCGGCAATCTCCACCCGGAGCGCATCTGGCCGGATTGATGCGGCGCGTATATGCGCGTATTCAAGCACCTACACCGTGCTTGAAAAATGGCGGCACATCCGTGTACCGCACGCAGGCAGTTGAAAATGAGATTTTCAACAACCTGCTAGCTTGTTGAAATGGCAACGGGTAAAATCGGGGCCAGCCATGCCCCGCCACTACACCCTCACCCTGTCTTGTGCTGATCGCCCCGGCATTATCGCTGCGGTAAGCTCATTCATTGCCGCGCACGGCGGCAGCATCGGCGAAAGCGCCAGCCATACAGAGACACAGGCTCGATGGTTCTTTATGCGCGTGGAGATTCTTGCGCAAACCTTACCTTTCGGTTTAGAAGAGTTGCGGACGCGCTTCGCAAAACCGGCTGACGAATTCAACATGCAGTGGCAGATCGCCGATTCTGTGGTCAAAAAACGTGTGGTGATCCTGGTGAGCAAGCAGGAACATTGTCTCTCCGATTTGCTCTATCGTTGGCGCAGCCGGGAATTCGAATTCGATATTCCGTGTGTGATTTCCAATCACGATGATATGAGGGGCATCGTCGAATGGCACGAGATTTCTTACATCCATGTCCCGATTGTTCCGGAGAATAAACTTGCCGCGCATCAGGAGATTTTGCGGCTCTGCGAACAGCATCAAGCGGATGCGATTGTGCTCGCGCGCTATATGCAGGTATTACCCGATTTCTTCTGTGTAGCCTATCCCAGCCGCGTCATCAATATCCATCACGGCCTGCTGCCGGCGTTTGTCGGCGCGCGGCCCTATCATCAGGCCTTCGAGCGCGGCGTCAAACAGATCGGCGCGACCTGTCACTACGTGACCCAGGAACTGGATGCAGGACCCATCATCGAGCAGGATGTAATCCGCGTGGATCACACCGAGACAGTGGAAGACCTCATCCGTCTCGGCAAGGATGTCGAGAAGACGGTATTGTCACGCGGCGTGCGCTATCATGTGGAGGATCGCGTGCTTGTGCACGGCAGCCGGACGATGGTGTTCAGATAAGCAGAAATAAGTATTGGGGATTGAGATGCCCTAAGACATGGAAAAGTCTCAACAAATCCTCTTTCATAGTCGAAGCGCTAGGCCATGTGGTCAACTTCGATGTGCGAGCGGCCGTATTGAGCCCTGCAACAAAAACAACCTCACAAAAAAACACCTAAGCTGCTTTCTCCGATTCAATTCCTGATCGCCAATAAGCATCAGTGCAATAGGGGGCGGCTCGATACACATTCTGGCGACGAGTGGCTTTCTATGTCAAGCTTGGCATAGGATTAGCTCAGGCCGCATGTTCCTGCGGCAATCGGACCGAGTTCCTCTGCGGCTTACCCTTGGGATGGAAACAACCAATACTCTCCTTTTCTTGATCGGCCTGCTGTTGTTCGTGAGTGTGCTCGCGAGCCTGCTGGCGACTCGGCTTGGCCTGCCGTTGCTGCTGATTTTTCTCGGCGTGGGAATGCTTGCCGGTGAAGATGGCCCCGGGCGCATCCAGTTCAGCGATTTCCAAACCGCGTTCTTCATCGGCAACTTGGCACTCGCCATCATCCTGCTCGATGGGGGACTGCGGACGAATATGCAGACCTTCCGCGTCGCCCTGCGCCCGGCCCTGGCGCTGGCGACGTTCGGCGTCATCGCCACGGCTGGTTTGGTGGCTGCATTTGCGGTATGGGTGCTTGGTCTGGATTGGCGTTACGGCTTGCTGCTCGGGGCCATCGTGGGTTCGACCGACGCGGCGGCGGTGTTCTCGTTGCTGCGCCAAAGTGGCATCCGGCTCAACGAGCGTGTGAGGTCAACGCTGGAAATCGAATCCGGCGCAAATGACCCGATGGCGATTTTCCTGGTGATTGTCATGGTCGAGTGGATCAAGGCAGGACAATCGCCGGGACCGGTGGACTTGCTCTGGAGTTTTACCCAACAGTTCGGGCTCGGCGCGGCGGGCGGGGCGCTGGGCGGATTCCTGCTGGCGCGCTTGCTGGAACGGGTGCGTCTCGCCGAAGGTCTCTATGCCCTGCTCATCGCCTCAGGAGGTCTGGCGCTATTCGCGGCGGTGAACCTTCTGGGCGGCAGCGGTTTTCTAGCCATCTATCTGGCCGGGCTGCTGATCGGCAATCGGCGCACCCACGCCACCGGGCATGTGTTGCGGGTCATGGACGGCCTCGCCTGGCTCTCGCAGGCCGGCATGTTTCTCGTGCTGGGGCTGCTAGTGACACCCACCAAGCTATTGGTGGACGCGCCCAGCGCCGTCCTCGTAGCCGTCTTTCTGATGCTGGTCGCCCGTCCCGTCGCCATCTGGCTGAGCCTGCTGCCGTTTCATTTTCCGCGCCGCGAGGTGGGCTTCATCGCCTGGGTGGGGCTACGCGGCGCGGTGCCTATCGTGCTGGCCCTGTTTCCCGTGATGGCGGGGATCAAGGACTCAGCGCTGTTGTTCCACGTGGCTTTCGCTGTAGTCCTGGTATCACTCGTGGCGCAAGGCTCGACGATGCCTTGGATTGCGCGCCTGTTTCGTGTGCAGGTACCCCAGCAGGCGGAGCCCATCGATCGCACCGAACTGGCGCTCCCGCTCTCCCGGCCCGCCGACTTGCTCCAGATTCCCGTCGAAGCGGATGCGCCATGCATCGGTCGCCGCGTCAATGAACTGCTGGGGAGCGTTATGCCGGAGACCCCGGCGGTATGTGTCGCCCTCGCCCGCGAGGGGCAACTCGTGTTTCCGGGTAAGAAGACGGAGTACATGGTCGGCGACGTGGCCGTGGTGATAGCTGTGGGAGGAGACTATGAGAAGCTGGCGCGTGCTTTTGCCCGGCTGCCAGTCGAAGGCCCGCTCTCCACGCAACGCTTCTTCGGGGAGTTTGTGTTGAACGGATCAGCCCGCGCAGCCGACGTGGCGGCAATTTATGGCGCTGCTCTGGAACCGGATGAGCAGCCCTTGACCTTGGCGGAACTGATGGAACGCCGGCTCAACCGCAAGCTTGTTGTTGGGGATCGGGTGGCATGGGGGAGCGTCACCATCACGGTGCGGGAGATTGACCACGACGTGATCACGAAGGTGGGGCTAAAACTCGCCAAGACTGCCCAACTAAGTTAAGGGACCCCTGACTTATTCCAATTTGCGTTAAAAACGCCGTGCGGCCAAGCTGAATAACGCTTCCTTCATCTTCCGCCTTGTGGCACGATGCCAGCCAACATAATGCAACAATATATTCGGAAGAAATGGGAAGCGTCTATTACGAATTCACCGGGCTCCTGCTGATTTCGGCCCTGGCGGGGGCCATCGCGGTCAGGCTGCGTCAGCCGCTGATCGTGGCGTTTATCGCGGTGGGGATCGTGGCCGGCCCGGCCGTACTCGGCTGGGTGACGGCGCACGACCAGATTGATTTGCTGGCGCAAATGGGGGTGACGCTGCTGCTGTTCGTGGTGGGCCTGAAGCTCGATCTGCACCTGGTCAAGAACCTGGGGCCGGTGGCGTTGGCGACCGGCATCGGACAAATCGTTTTCACCACGGTATTCGGCTATCTGATCGCGCTGGCTTTCGGCATGCCTCACCTGACGGCGCTGTACGTCGCCATCGCGCTGACCTTTTCCAGCACCATCATCATCGTCAAGCTGTTGTCCGACAAGCGCGAAATTGATTCGCTGCATGGACGCATCGCGGTGGGCTTCCTGATCGTGCAGGACATCGCGGTGGTGCTGGCGATGATGCTGCTGAGCGCCTATAACGTCGGCGGCGGCGAAGCCGGGCTCGTCACCACCGCCGCAGTGATCGTGTTTAAGGTGGCCGTCGCGCTGGCGCTCATCGCTCTGTTGATGCGCTACGTTTTCCCGCGCCTCCTGCCCATGCTGGCGCATTCGCCGGAGCTCCTGATCCTGTTCGCCATTGCCTGGGGCACATCGCTGGCGACCGCCGGGGAGACCCTCGGTTTCAGCAAGGAGGTCGGGGCATTCCTGGCGGGATTTTCCCTCGCCTCCACCAGCTACCGGGAGGCCATCAGCACGCGGCTCGTCAGCCTGCGGGATTTTTTGCTGCTGTTTTTTTTCCTCGACCTCGGAGCCAAGCTGGATGTTTCCGCCCTCGGTGAAGGGATGACCGCCGCCGCGGCATTGTCGTTGTTCGTGCTGATCGGCAATCCGCTTATCGTGATGGCGATCATGGGCTACATGGGTTACCGCAAACGCACGGGGTTTCTGGCTGGGCTGACAGTGGCGCAAATCAGCGAGTTTTCCATCGTCTTCATCGTCATGGACGTAAGCTTGGGCCATATCGGGCAGGATGCGCTGAGCCTGGTGACGCTGGTCGGCCTGGTGACGATCGCCCTGTCCACCTATATGATTCTTATTCGCAGCACCTGTACCGGCTGCTGGCGCCCTGGCTCGGCGCGTTCGAGCGCCGGAAACCGTTCCGAGAGATGGCGGTGGAGCGCCAGGCCGGGGCGCACGGGGAGGCGGACGTGATTGTGTATGGCATGGGCCGCTACGGCCGGCGGCTCGCCGGTTACCTGCGGGAGCGTGGAGCCGGTGTGTTGGGAGTGGATTTCGATCCGCAGACGCTGGCGGCGTGCAGCCGCGAGGGCTTTGCGGTGCGCTATGGCGATGCCGAGGATCCGGTCTTTCCCGATACGCTCCCCTTGTCCCGGGCGCGCTGGGTGGTGAGCACCCTGCCCCAGATCGAAATAAATCTGGCGCTGCTGGACGCGCTACGCCGGCACGGATTTGAGGGGCGCATCGCCATGGCCGCCCATTCCGAACGCGATGCCGGGTGTCTGGCGCAGGCCGGCGTAGACAAGGTGCTCATGCCTTTCGACGACGCGGCGGATTTCGCGGCAAACACTATCGCAAAAGAACTATTTGCAAAGGAGGATTGATATGGTGCCCATGAAGAGGATTGTCGCCGCCACCGATCTGTCTTCTTACGCGGCGCGCGCCGAAACACGGGCCGCCATGCTGGCTCGGGAGCTGGACAGCGAGTCGCTCGATCTGCTGTACGTCCTCGCCGCCTCGCCGCTGGAAGCGCTCAGGCGTCTGCTCGGGGAATCGTCTCCTGAGATGGAACAGCGACTGGCGGATTCGGCCAGGGAGCAACTGGCGGATATCGGGCGCAAGCTCAGCGAAAAATACCACCTGCCTCCGGTCACCTCCTCCGTCAAGACCGGCCGCGTCCACGCGGAGATCGCCGCTTACGCCGATACGGTTGACGCCGGTCTTGTGGTCGCGGGTGCTCACGGCGGGGGCTACCTGCGGGAACTGCTGCTCGGTGCCACCGCCGTGAAGGTGCTGCGGAAAATCTCCCGCCCGCTGTTGATCGTCAAGCGGGAGCCGCAAGGCGCGTACCGCCGGGTGCTGGTGCCGGTGGACTTTTCCGAATCATCGCTGCAGGCGGTGGCGCTGGCGTTGCGCATCGCCCCCCAGGCCGGCATCACCCTGGTGCATGCATTCGAAGTGCCGTTCGAAGGTAAAATGCATTTTGCCGGGGTGAGTGAGGACATTATCCACCGCTATCGTACCCAGGCGCGCCAGGAGGCTAACCAGGAAATGCGCAAGCTTGTCTCAGCGTGTGAGGTTGATCAAGCCCGGCTATCCCACATGGTCGAACATGGCTATGCCCCTGCCGTAATTCTGGAAAAGGCGGAACAGCTCGAGCCCGATCTGATCGTCATGGGCAAGCATGGACGGTCCGAATGGGAGGACACGCTGCTGGGCAGCGTGACGAAGCATGTCAGCTACGAGGCCGGCTGCGACGTCCTGGTGGTCAATCCGGGCAAGTAGCCTCAAATCGAACCGCTAATGTTTAGCGCGCCCCGCGCGGGGCCACTTGAGCTGAAACTCCAACTCTTCCCCTTCGGCGTCGCGCTCGTGCTCGATGCTGACGACGGCAGCGGCCGGCGCGCGCACCGTTTCTCCCGCCACGCGGATGGCGAAGGGCTCGCCCCGTTCCAGGGCGTCCGCGAGCCGGCGCAGTTTGGCGACGAATGTCCGCCTCGAATATGTTTTTTCAATGTCACGTCTTTTCTTGCGTTCCATCACCCGCACTCCTTACTCTAAATTTAAAGATGGGGCAAATTACTGCCACGATATATAACATGCCGACGCTACACCGCTCGCAACGAAAGTGCCTTTCATGGATCTGCGCTTCGAGAGTAGTCTGACCAACCAGAAAAGTTTGTTCACGCCCCGCGCACCATCGCCATGACCTGAGCAACATCGAGAGTACTCGCCTTCTGCTGGATTTGCGGCAGATACTGCGCCTGCATCTGCTTTGCCGGGCCGAGCAGGTTCTGGAAGGAGTCGCGCAGCACGGCCGTGCTCATTTGCCGTCCGCCCGCGTAGTAGCGCTTGGCGATCTGGCCCAGCGCATAGGTGGTGGCGAAGGAGAAAGCCATGCCGGTGGCGGCGCTGCCGACACTGCCGAACAGGCCACCCGCCGCCTTGCCGAGCAGCTTGCGTCCGAACTGTTCGAGGTATTGCGAAGTGAGCCCGACGCCCGCAGCGGCGATGAATTCCTTGATGTGGCTCTGATCGAGTTCGACGCCATGGGCCTTGCCGATGCCATAGACCATCTTGATCTGCAGCGGAATGATAGCCAGCGATGCCCACGACTGCGGCAATAGTTCCAGTGCGCCGTTGAGAATGGCGTAATTGAGGATGGATTTGTCGAGTTCCGCCTCGGTCACGTTCGGCTGGGCCACCACCACCGCGCCGGGCGTCGCCGCCTCGGTGAGATCGACGATGGCGTCGGCATCGCGCTCGAAAGCTGCGGCCTGTCCCGCATCGAGCTTGAGCGTGGCCTTTAGCTCATTCAGAAAACGGTGCTCGGCATCGCTCTGGCGCCCGTCCGCGTCGCAGACGCACACCGCCATTTCATAGGCGAGCTGGCGGTGCCCGGGGTCGGACAGCACGGCGGTCGCGGTGCTCAGGCTGACGCGCTTGAGCAGCACGTCCTGATACAGACGCGCGAGGTCGGGGGCGCCCGCCTCGCCGCCGAGCGATTCGGCCAGTTGGCGAATCTGTTCCCGTTCCCGGTCATCCTTGCCGCCGTCGGCGAAGGCGGCGTGGAGGGCGATGGCAAGAATGGATTTTTGCTGCTCGGGGTTCACGGGCGGTCTCCGGTCTGGTTGAGCATGTCGGTCAGTTTCAGTCCGGCGAGTTGCCGCGCGGCACGGGCGAGGTAATAGAGCACGGCTATCATCATCAATGTCGCCGGCAGGGCGATCATCGGGTAGCTCAGCAGGGTGAGCCGGCCGAGTTCCTCGTTGAAGGCCTGGCTTCCGGCTGGGCTGGTGACGATCCAGGTCGCCAGGAAATAATTCATGGCGGCGGAGAAGAAGAAGGCGCCGCCGAGCAGATAGGTGGCGGTCTGCAGGCGGGCCTCGAAGGTTTGTACGGCGCCGCGCGCTTCGAGCTGCTCGCGCACCCGCGCCACGTCGAACAGCGCCGGGTTGTAGAGCAGGGTTTTGACCAGCGGGTAGCGGGTGCGGGTGGAGACGAGCACGGCCAGGCCGATCAGACCGGGAATGGCGGCCTCCTTCACGGCCAGCCATTGCGTATCCAGTTGCAGCAGGCCGATGCCGCCGGTGAGGAGGACGCTGACCAGGCCCAGCAGGGCGATGAAGTTGAATTTCCGGTATTTCAGCAACTCGAACAGCCCCCAACCGATGGGAAAGGCCAGCGCCAGCAGCAGCGCCCGCGCCGCGCCCAGGTCTGCCTCGCCGCTGAGCTTCATCAGGATGACGGAGGGAATGACAACGCTGACCAGCAGGTCAATCAGGGGCCGCGGCTTGTGGGCCGGGCGTGCGGAAGAATCAGATGTCATGGTGTTCCTTAAGGGCACCTCTAAAAATGCGTCTTTTGCTTCAATACTGCGTTGCAGCTTGTCTGCGCTGCTCACATACTGGCGTGTATACTGCGCTGCTCGCCTGCGCTGCGCCTTGTCTTGAATCAAAATCCATCATTTTTAGAGGT
>CAYUAZ010000048.1:0-11241 GCA_964442865.1 uncultured Gammaproteobacteria bacterium | reverse complement strand
TTCATCGGCCGGGGGCGGAATGCCTCAAGACGGGTCATCGCGAGCAGTTTCTGTTTGCGTTCCAGCAGTTCGTTTTCCGGCACCAGACGCAGGCGGGCGAAAAAGTCTATGTTCTCCTCGACGGAAAGTTCCGGATAAAGATTGAGTCCGAGACCTTGCGGCATGAAACCGATGCGATCCTTGATGCGCTCACACGCCGCCTCGGAATCGAGCCTGACGCCAAACACCTCGATCTCGCCGCCATCAAAGGTCAGCACTCCCGCGATGGATTTCATCAAGCTGCTCTTGCCCGCACCATCGGGTCCGATCAGTCCGTAAATCTCGCCGCGCCGTATAGCGAGACTCACGTCGTGCGCGGCGGTCTGCTTACGGTAACGCTTGCTGAAACCCGTGACACGGACGACCTGTTCACGGTGGGCGAATTTTACCAGCGTGGTTTGGTCCATTCCATGTCTTCCTTCCAGCGGATCACCGCGTCGGCGGGCAGGCCGGGTGTGAGGCGATGCTCCGGGTTGGCGTCCAAATACAGCTTCACCGCATACACCAGCTTCACCCGTTCATCCGGCGTCTGCACCTCTTTGGGTGTGAATTCTGCGCGGGAGGCAATGTAGAGTACCGTCGCCGCATAAGGCAGATCGGGAAAGGCGTCGGTATAAACGCGCGCGGGCAGCCCTAAGCGCAATTTTCCAATCTGCGCTTCCGGCACGTATACCTTCAAGTACAGTTGATCGAGATCCACCATGTCGTAGAGCGGTGCGCCTGCGGTGATGACTTCACCCGGCTCGCGCACGCGGGTCATGATGACGCCATTGCCGGGTGCGGCGATGCCAAGGTCAGCCAGCACACTTTCCGCCTCCGCAAGCACGGCCTCAGCCTGTTGCTGCTGCGCCTGAAGTGCCCGCAGCTCGTCTTCCTTTGCCTTGATCCTATCCCAGCCAAGACGCGCCTCGGCGTGCTGCTTCTCGGCGCGCGTGAGCGCTTGACGGCTGGCGATAAGATCATTTTTGGCCATAGTCAATACAAGATCGGCTTGTTCACTGCGTTGCCTGTTCACCGTGCCGCGTTCGAGCAATTCTCGAAAACGTTGAGCATCACGCCGCGCCTGTTGCTCCGCCGCTTCGGCCTTATCCTGTTCGGCCCGGGCTTGGGTCACCGTGGCGGCAGCGGCGTCCACGCCGAGCGGGACTTCCATTTTCAACACCTCGAGTGCGGTTTGAGCCGCCCGCACTTGGGCCTCCAATACATTCACCGCAGCGCGGGCCTGATTCACCTTTGCGCTGATTTGCGCGTCATCCAGTTGTATCAGCGGCTGTCCCTCGGTTACCGCATCACCTTCGCGCACCATCATCCTCACGACTCGACCGGCGATCTTGCTGGCGATAGTGATCTGGTCGCCTTCGATGCGGCCGTTGGCCTGAATCAGCCCGTCGGGAAGGGTCGAGCCGCCCGCCCACTGGCGATAGGCAAGATAACCCAGTAGCAATACCGCCAAGATGAAAATGGCCACTAACCCACGTTGCATCTTGCCCATATCGCTCCCCGATGAGGTGTTGGTGGCGTTCACGTTGTATCATTGCATGATGTAACAAAGTAATTCCAAATGGCTTAGTAAGACTTGATCTATATCAATAATATTTAACAAAAAATCCATATAATGTTAACCGTCTAGTTGATTCAAGAGATAAGCCCATGCTCAAGCAGTTCCTACACGCGCCGCGCATCGCCTATTTTTCGATGGAGATCGCATTGCGTAACGAGATTCCGACCTATAGCGGCGGTCTCGGCGTGCTTGCCGGGGACACGGTGCGCTCCGCTGCCGATTTGGAGTTACCGCTGGTTGCCGTCAGCCTGGTGAGCCGTTCGGGTTATTTTCGCCAGGAGATTGACAGCGCAGGCAAACAGGTCGAGCATCCCGATAACTGGGACCCGAGCCGCTGGGCGACGCCACTTACGGCGGCGGTGGCGGTGCAGATCGAAACCCGCAACGTATGGGTATTGGGCTGGCTCTACATCCTGGAGGGGCACATGGGCGGGCAAGTGCCGGTCATCCTGCTCGATACCAATCTTGAAATCAATCAAGCCGAGGATCGTGACATCACCCGTTATCTGTACGGCGGCGATACCGCCTATCGGTTGAAACAGGAGGTGGTGCTGGGGATAGGCGGCGCGCGCATGCTGCAGGCGCTCGGGTTCGAGGTGCGCCAATACCATATGAACGAAGGCCACTCCGCGCTGCTTGCGCTGGAGCTGCTGCGCCGTTATGCCTATTCTCCCGAGGATTTACGCCCAGGCGAATCACCGTACAACATGCCGCGCGTGCGCGAGCAGTGCAACTTCACCACGCATACTCCGGTGGAAGCGGGGCACGATCAATTTCCCTACGAATTAGTACAGCGCGTGCTGGGTGATTTCATTGATCTCCCGGCGCTCAAATCGCTGGCCGGCAACGACAAGCTCAACATGACGCGCCTGGCGCTCAATCTCAGCCAATATGTGAATGGCGTTGCGAAACGTCACGCCGAGGTGTCGCAAAAAATGTTCCCAGGCTACCATGTGCATGCCGTGACCAATGGCGTGCATCCCTATTCATGGTCAGCACCCAGTTTCGCCAAACTCTACGATCATTACCTGCCCGGCTGGTGCCATGAGCCGGAGCTCCTGTCGCGCGCTGACCGTATCCCGGAAGAGGCGATCTGGACGGCGCATATGGAGGCCAAGCGCGCACTCGTCGAAAAGGTCAAAACCCTGACCGGCGTGCATCTGAACTTGAGTGTGCCGACGCTCGGTTTCGCGCGCCGCATGACGGACTATAAGCGTCCTGATCTGCTGTTCACCGATCTGGCGCACCTCAAGGCGATCGCGCAGGAACGCCCGCTGCAACTGGTGCTGGCGGGCAAGGCGCATCCGCACGATGAAGGCGGCAAGCGCCTGATCGCGCTGCTCCATCAACATATGCGTGAACTCGCGGACAGCATCACCATCGCCTACCTGCCCAACTACAATCTGGAGATGGCGCAGGCCATGACCGCAGGCGTGGACGTGTGGCTCAACACGCCGCTGCGGCCGTTGGAGGCCTCCGGCACCAGCGGCATGAAGGCCGCTTTTAATGGTGTACCGCAGTTGAGCGTGCTGGACGGCTGGTGGGTGGAAGGCTGCATCGAAGGCGTGACCGGTTGGGCGATCGGCGATTCCAGCGAATCGAAAAATTCTGATGATGCGGAGACGCTGTATCGAAAACTCGAACAAGTCGTGCTGCCGCTGTACTACAGCGACCGTGCCGGGTGGATCGGTGTAATGAAGGGTGCGATCAGCAAGAACGCCTGCTACTTCAACAGCCACCGCATGATGCGCCGCTACGCGACCGAAGCCTACATCCGCTAGCCTATGCGCATCCTGGTGTTCAACAGCGGCAGCGCGACGCTCAAGTATCAATTGTTTGAAACGGGTGCTGCGGGATTCCAGCCGGTCGCGCGTGGCTCTATCGAAGCACGCGGCGATTACACGCAGGCCGCGCTCGGCGCATTTGCCCAACTGCGTGGTGCTTTAGGCGAGACATGGGCGCAGGAACTGACGATGGTAGGTCACCGCATCGTGCACGGCGGCGAGCGCTTTGTTGCACCCACGCTCCTCACGCCGCAGGTGCTGAGCGAGATCGAATCGCTGAGCGCGCTGGCGCCGCTGCACAATCCACCGACGCTGAGAGTGATACACGCCGCGCGAGAAGAATTGGGCGACAGGGCGCCTATGTATGCGGTATTTGACACCGCCTTTTATCACGACTTGCCGGACGCGGCAAAACACTATGCGCTGCCCGCGGAATGGACAAAGAAATACGGTCTGCGCCGCTATGGCTTTCATGGCATCGCGCACCGTTACCTATATGAACGCTATACGGAGCTAAACGGGAAGTCTGCACAGCGCGTCATCACCCTGCAACTGGGGCAAGGTTGCTCGATCACCGCGCTACGCAACGGACGACCGGTGGACACCAGTATGGGCTATACGCCGCTGGAAGGGCTCATCATGGCCACTCGCCCCGGCGATGTGGACGCGGGTCTACTGCTGTACTTGTTGCGCGCAGGTGTAAACATGGATGAACTAAGCCAAGGATTGAACGCGCGCTCCGGCCTGTTGGGGCTCTCCGAGACCAGCGGCGATATGCGCGAGCTGTTACGGTTGGAGGTGCTAGGCCATCAGGGGGCGACGCTTGCCGTCAACGCCTTCTGCCGGCGTGCACGGAAATATCTCGGCGCCTATCTCGCGCTGCTGGGCGGGGCGGACGCGATTGTTTTCGGCGGCGGCATAGGTGAGAATGCGCCGCAGATTCGCGCGCACATCCTGTCAAGCATGGAGTGGTGCGGCCGGCTGCTCGATGAACCGGCCAACGCGGCGGCGATAGGTGTGGAGGGTCGTATCTCCGAGGCCCGCTCAACACAACACGTTTACGTAATCCCCGTGGATGAAGAATTGCTGATTGCAAAGGATATATGCCGTCTTTAGCAAGACTCGTGCAAATCGCCGTAGTATTAGGCGGCTACCTGATAGGGTGGGTGCTGGGGCGGTGGCTGCATCGGCCCGCCAAGGTCACTCCCGCGCAAAAATTTTGCCGTGCCCTGGAAAGGTTGGGGGGCTCATTTGTTAAACTGGGCCAGGGTCTCAGCCTGCGCCATGATTTGCTGCCCAACGATTATATTATCGCGCTGCAGGCGTTGCAGGACGATGTGCCTCCCTTCCCCGGCGATATAGCCGTTAAAGAAATAGAAAATGCCCTGGGAAATAGTATAGAAAATCTTTTCGCGGAGTTTGATGTGACGCCGCTTGCGGCCGCTTCCATTGCCCAGGTGCACAAGGTGCGTCTGCACGACGGACGTCTCGCGGTCGTAAAAATCCGGCGCCCTGGAATCAAGGCCCAGATAGATCAAGACATGCGGATATTAAAAGTCCTGCTGCGCATCTTGACTGTCTTGATACCCGCTCTGCAACAGTATCAACCCTTGGAGATTATCCGGGAGATTTGGACCAATCTGCGCAAGGAAACGGATTTCAGGCAAGAGGCGCGCAACGTCCGGCGCTTCGTGGAGGCGTTCAAGGATTCACAGACTATCTATATTCCCGCCGTGGTGGATGAGCTTTACACAGAATCCGTGCTGGTGCAGGAATTGAGCAGCGGGCTGCGCGTGGATGATCCGGGTGTTAAAGAAAGGGGCCCGCAACTCGCGCAGGCCTTTGTGGAGGCCTATGTGCACCAGTTTTTTGTAATCGGGGTGTTCCACGGCGACCCGCACCCCGGCAATCTGTTCATTACGGAAAATAACCGCATCTGTTTTCATGACTTCGGAATGGTTGGCTTCCTGGACCGGTCCACGCGCAAGAGCCTTGCCGCTCTCATGCAGGCCTTTGTAAGACAAGACGGCGATTGGATGTTGGATAGCTATCTGGATTTAGGTGTGCTGGGAGGAGAGCTGGATCGCAGCGAATTCCGCCGCGGACTGGAAGAAATACTTGAAGACTATGCCCACACACCGCTCAAAGACTGGTCTTTTGCCGAAGCCTTCATGCGGATCACCCACCTCGGCAGGGGTCAAAACATCCGTATTCCTCACGCCCTGCTGGTCTTGATGCGCGCCCTGTTCTTGATGGAAAACACCGTGCGCAGTCTGGACCCGGATTTCAATCTTATGGATGGACTGTTGGGGAGGGCGGAGCAGGTGGTAAAAACATCACTGCGGGAACCAAACTTGAGTGATGCGACGGCACGGCTGAGATATGAATCAGGTGTGGCGGTGCAGGAAATGCCGGCGGTCTTGAGCGCATTGCTGCGCCGGCTGCGCAGGGAGGGATTGCAACTGCGCGTGCGTCATCACGGCCTGGAGGATCTGGAAAGACACCTGGATCGCAGCAGTAACCGGGTGGCGCTGGCGCTGGTCACGCTGGGACTCTATATCGCCGCTTCCTTGCTCATGCAGAATAGTGCGGGACCGCGCATAGCCGGGATACCGGTATTTGCCATCACGGGATATGGTTTGGCGTTGTGGTTTACCTTTCGTCTGGTAAGGGGCATTTCACGTTCCGGACGGTTATAGCCGATCCATAATTTTACAATGAGGGTGTAATGGAACTCACATTTTTGGGGGCGACGGGCACCGTTACCGGGTCCAAATACCTGGTCAACAACGGGTCAAAAAAGATTCTGGTGGATTGCGGACTGTTTCAGGGCTATAAACAACTGCGCTTGAGAAACCGCGCGCCCCTCCCTGTTAATCCGGCCGAGATTGATGCGGTCGTGTTGACCCATGCGCACCTGGATCACAGCGGCTATCTGCCGTTGCTTATTAAAAACGGTTTCAAAGGCAAGGTGTATTGCAGCGAGGCGACACGTGACCTGTGCGCCATCCTGTTGCCGGACAGCGGACATCTGCAAGAGGAAGAGGCGCGATACGCCAACAGGCGCGGTTACTCCAAACATACTCCGGCGCTGCCGCTGTATACGCTGGACGACGCCGAGCGGGCAATGCAGGCGTTCAGCCCCATCCCTTTCGAAAAAGACATTGCGTTGGGCGGGAGTCTGTCCGCGCGGCTCATACCTAACGGTCACATTCTGGGTTCGGGCTGTGTGCGGCTGGAGGACGCGCAGACGTCACTGCTATTCTCCGGTGATCTGGGGCGGCCGAATGACCTCATCATGCGTGCGCCCGAGCGGGTACGTCAGGCGGATTATCTGGTGATGGAATCCACTTATGGCAACCGTCTCCACGACCCGGCGGACCCGCAGATCGCATTCGCCGAGATCATCCACCGCACCGTCGAGCGCGGCGGGGCGATACTGATCCCGTCGTTTGCCGTGGGCCGCGCCCAAACCCTGCTTTACTATATCCATCTCTTGAAGGCCACACACGCGATACCCGACATCCCCGTGTTTCTCAACAGCCCGATGGCGGCGGACGCCACCCGCATCTTCCACAACCATCGCGGCGAGCACCGCTTGACCGATGCGCAATGCGACGCCATGTGCCGCACCGCACACATCATCAACAGCGTCGAGGAATCCAAGGCGCTGAACGGACGCAAAGGCCCCATGATCATCATCTCCGCAAGCGGCATGGCCACGGGAGGGCGCGTATTGCACCATTTGAAGGTGCTCGCGCCGGATGCGCGCAACACGATATTATTCGCCGGTTTTCAGGCAGGCGGCACGCGCGGCGCCGCTATGCTGAACGGCGCCGACGCGATCAAGATACACGGCGAGTATGTGCCGCTGCGCGCCGAGGTGGCGACACTCGATAATCTTTCCGCACACGCGGACTATGAAGAAATTATCGAATGGCTCAAACATTTTCATGCCCCGCCCCGGCAAACCTTCATCACTCACGGCGAGCCCGCAGCGGCGGATGCGCTGAGGCATCACATCGAGGAACAGTTGCACTGGAATGTCCGGGCGCCTGACTATCTGGAAAAGGTGGTGCTGTGACAGGAGCACAGTTAATGCTATCCGGCTTATAAACCGCGAGTGGGAATGTTAATATATTGACTATGGTGAATATCACGACAGATCGGCCTGGCCTCACGGGATCGCTTGCAGAGCAAGCCGAATCCCGGTCAAGAGTGCTCACTGAAAATCCGTTATTGGCAATCCGGGTTCTGGAGAACATTCTCGACGGGGTTTTGATCGCCGATGCCAGAGGCCACATTCAATATGTCAATCCGGCCTTCACCGCCATCACCGGTTATGGCGCGGAAGAGGTGATCGGCCAGAACCCGCGCATCCTGAAATCCGGTCACCAGGAGGAGGATTTTTATAAGTACATGTGGACCTCACTCGCCGCGCGCGGGCAGTGGCAGGGCGAAATCTGGAACAAACGCAAGAACGGCGAGATCTATCCCGAGTGGGAAAACATCACCGCCATCAAGGACGCCCAGGGCAAGGTGACCCACTACGTCGCGGTGTTCAGCGACATCACCGTGCTGAAAAATATCGAGCGGCGCTTTCATCATCTCGCCCATCACGACCCGCTCACCGGCCTGCCTAACCGCATGCTGTTCGAGGATCGCCTGCAACAGGCGTTGGTGCAGACGAAACGGCAAGAGCAGGCGCTGGCGGTGTTATTTATAGATCTCGACAATTTCAAGAACATCAACGACTCCTACGGGCATGCGGTGGGAGACCAATTGATGAAGATTGCCGCGGAACGGCTTAACCGCAGCGCCCGCAGCACCGACACCGTTGCGCGTCAGGGCGGCGATGAGTTTATCGCGCTGCTCACCAACATCGCCCAGCCTGAAGACGCCGTGCAGGTGGCCAAGAAAATCATCGCGGCGCTGGCCATGCCGTTTGTCATAGATCACCACGACCATTTCATTACCGCCAGCGTCGGCATCAGCCTTGCCCCGCAGCACGGCCTGGACAGCAGTCTGCTCATCAAAAATGCCGATGCCGCCATGTATCGCGCCAAACAGCAAGGCAAGAATAACTATCAAGTCTATTTACCTCCGAAATAGCGCAGATTACCTATTGGTAATCTCCTGCCGTGAACTTCGGCAGTGTATGTTTACCTAAGGAGATATCAATGACAGGAGGTTACCATGAGCTACGTTAAATTTATTTCAACATTCGCCCTGTTGGGTGCAGGCGTACTGAGTGCAGGCTGTGCCTCAACACTTGCGAAATCCTATCCGGGCCCTGAATTGCCGGCTGACAGGATCGCAGTAATCAATAACAGTCCCATGATAGCGAGCATATCGGAACGCGGCGTAATGATAGACAGCGTGGACGGCGCAAAGGTCAGCCTGTCCAGCTACGCCGTGCAAGTGTCGCCCGGCGCCCATGTGCTGGGGTTGCAGTGCAGTTTCCGTGTGGACCCGACCATGCTGGGGGGTCCCTATGAACCCACCACCACCAATGTGCGCAAATCACAGATAAGACAGTATCCGGGATCACTCACCGTGAATACCGAGGCAGGCCATAGCTACCGGCTGCATGTTACGCTCCAGCCCGACCGGACCTGCAAGGCCCGGCTGATGGACGTTACAGGCCGTTAACACGTGCGGCGTGAGGCACATCGGCAAGCGCCGGCCGAATCCAACCATACGGTATATGGCCTGCACGCCGTGTTGACAGCGCTCTCGCAGCCCAACACCGCTGTCGTCGAGTTATGGGTGGACAGCGCGCGCCACGATGCCCGAATAACGGCGCTGATCGTAGCGGCCGAGCAGCAGCGGGTCGAGTTGCGCAAAGCCACACGGCAGGAGCTGGACGCCCTGGCGCCCGGCGCACGCCACCAGGGGGCTGTGGCGCGCTGCAAAAACCCGCCGGTCTACACCGAATCCGATCTGTCCTCACTGCTCGCGGCGCTCGACGAGCCTCCTTTTCTGTTGGTATTGGACGGCGTGCAGGACCCGCATAACCTGGGGGCCTGCCTGCGTAGCGCGGCAGCGGCTGGCGTACACGGCGTCATCGTGCCGCGCGACCGCGCCGCACCGATAACCTCCACCGTGCGCAAAGTGGCCAGCGGCGCCGCCGAGGCATTGCCGCTGTTTCAGGTGACCAACCTGGCACGCACCCTGCGGGAGATCAAACAGCAGGGGGTATGGCTGATCGGTGCGGCGGGTGACGCCGAGGCCAGCCTCTACGAGGCCGACCTGCGCGGCCCGCTCGCCCTGGTGATGGGCGGAGAAGGGGACGGTTTACGCAGGCTGACGCGCGAAGTGTGCGACCGCCTGGTGCATATCCCCATGGCCGGAACCGTCGAGAGCCTGAATGTCTCCGTGGCGACGGGCGTGTGCCTGTTTGAGGCGCTGCGCCAGCGCAGTAGGGCTTAGGCAGAGGATTGTCACCAGCCCCCAACAGGGTTATAATGGTCGCTTGACCGGCCTCTGGACACACCCACCAAGGGCTCCCCAACAACTCCTTGCCTTACCGCATGGTCGGAAGGCTTAACCCGTGAGGAGCATTATGCGACATTACGAAATCGTGTTTCTGGTCCACCCTGACCAGAGCGAGCAAGTGCCCGCCATGATAGACCGTTACCGCGCCCTTATCGAGGGCAAGGGCGGGGCGATCCACCGTCTGGAAGATTGGGGCCGCCGTGCGCTGGCCTACCCCATCAACAAGATACACAAGGCCCACTACGTGCTCATGAACATCGAGTGCGGGCAAGAGACCTTGAACGAACTTACCAGCGCCTTTAGGTTCAACGACGCCGTCATCCGCAATCTGGTGATTGCGCGTGACGAAGCCGTCACCGGGCCCTCGCCGTTAGTGAAATCCAAGGATGACCGCGAAGAATCCGATAGCGGCGCGTCCCGTTTTGGCGGTGCAGCCGAGGATGAAGAAGAGATTGCTCTGGAAAGCATCCCTGATGGCGCTGACGAAAGCGCGGCACTGGCGTAGCTTCTAAACACTACCACTTTCGAGATAGATATAATGAAACCGAAGATGAGACCCAAGGCAGATATTCCGCGTTTTTTCCGGCGCAGGAAGTTTTGCCGCTTCACCGCCGAAGGCACCAAGGAAATTGATTACAAGGACCTCTCGATGTTGAAGAATTACGTCAGCGAAAACGGCAAGGTCGTACCGAGCCGTATCACCGGCACCAAGGCACGCTACCAGCGCCAGTTGGGCACCGCCATCAAGCGTGCCCGGTTCCTGGCGTTGCTGCCGTATTGTGATTCCCATATAAAATAATTGAAGTTTGAGGTGTAGTGATGGACGTTATCCTGCTTGAAAAGGTGCAGAATCTCGGTAATCTGGGCGACAAGGTCGCGGTGAGGCCCGGCTACGGCAGAAATTACCTGATCCCGCAAGGCAAGGCGGCTTCGGCCACCCCTGTTAATCTTGCCAAATTCGAGGCCCGTCGCGCGGAGCTGGAAAAGGCCGCTGCGGAAAATCTCGCGGCCGCGCAGGCGCGTGAGCAGGCGTTGCGCGCCCTCGGCAGCGTCGCCATCATGAGCAAGGCCGGTGACGAAGGCAAACTGTTCGGCTCGGTCGGCACCACCGATATTGTCGAAGCCCTGGCTAAGTCGGGAGTAAAGGTTGAGAAACATGAGATCCGTATGCCTAACGGACCGTTGCGTACCCTGGGTGAGCATGAGGTGGCTATTCATCTGCACACCGACATCAATGTTGCAGTGAAGATCACCGTCACGCCAGAAGCTTAGATTCGAAAAACAAGGGCGTCTCGACATATCGAGGTGCCTTAATCTCTAGGGTGCCTCTAAAAATAGTGGATTTTGGCTTTAGGCAAG
>CAYUAZ010000047.1:0-11330 GCA_964442865.1 uncultured Gammaproteobacteria bacterium | reverse complement strand
CTTATCAATGTTGACGTTGCCGCCGGCACGTCTCAATTTAACCGGACACTAGTGATCCCATAATCTTTCGAGGGTTTTATTTTCCGCAATTCTTGGGTTGTCCCGCAAAAAATCACTTAAGCTTGGTTTGCTCGAGTTTTCCATTTATGCTTGTAAATTACCCATCTCCCTTGCTATACCTTACAAGATATGAGATATTCGTCAAGTCGCACCTACTCGCTGGCGTTGCATGCTGACGCCGAGGCCGACCTTAATCGGATCTATGAAGAAGACGAGGACGCGGCGGCAGACATCGAGGTTTTTCTGGAGGAAGCCAAGAATAACCAGGAAACACTGGATAACCTCCACGCGTAAAGGATACGTTCAGTACGGTGAATTGCCCTTTGACGTAACGGAGTGGGAAGAGGCGAAACGTTCTAAATACATCTTATGGCGCATCAAGCTGTTATGGCTCGAAGGCCCTGCCGCCAAGTATCGAATCGTATATGCCTTCCATCCCATCAAGTACCGTTACTACATTCTTGGAATTGTTGAACGAAATTTTAACTACGACCTTAAGCATGAGCGCTCAAAACAAATCCTCGCTGCCTACGACGCCCTCGACATTCCCCGTTATTAAGCGCTACGGCTCCCCCTACGCTTTAGTAAACCCGGAAACCCGAGCCGAAAACGTGTTTGTCATCGTTGAGCGTGTTGTTCACGCTCCGCTACCTGCCGGTTACCGTGAGATTGACGCCGTGGTGCGCGCGCGCGAAAATAATCCTCGCCACGCTTCCGCACTGGTTCGCGCCCGCCAACGCTTGGCAACCCAAGTCGAAGATGTGGCGCAAAAGACTACCATTGCCTCGTTACGATTGAAGGCCGGTTTGTCACAAGCCAAAGTTGCTGAACTCCTCGGCAACTCACAATCCAGCTATTCCCTCATTGAGTCTGGCCGACGCGCAGACATACTCCACTCAACCTTTAAGAAACTGACCAAAATTTTCCACGTCTCTTTTGAGGAATTAAATGCCGCCCTAGAGCACACTCAAGAAAAAGCAGTATGAGCCACGGTCCTCGATATCTGGAAGTTATGTACTGTGACGACATCCGTGAAGAAGCCGGCAACAAGTTTTCTTATATGGGTGTTTACGCCGGGGAACTGACCGTACCGAGTGCTCCGGTATGGCTGCCCAAGCTCTGTATCGCGGTCAAAGCAATCACAGATATAGGCGATCCTTTTGAGACTCTCGAAATTCGCATCGTCAAAGTCAAAGGCGATGATGACGAAACCGAACTATTGTCCACCGGCCCCGTCCCTCTGCCTGCCAAGCTGCCTGAGCTAGATAATGATTCAGCCCGTCTCGTCGCTCAAGTGACCATCATGCTGGCCCCCTTCCAGATTGACGAAGAAACCATCCTCCAAGTCAAAGCAACTACCGGGCGCGAAGAACTACGTGGAATGGCTCTACGGATCCGTATAGTTCCACCTCCAGCTCCTCCCACAATTCAGTAAATTCACCGTTGTGAGACACCCCCGTTTCCACGAATGAACCGATCAGCCGGTTCTACTGGGAGATCTAGCAGAGAACATCTGGCGCTGGGAGCGTCTGCTTAACGTCATCATTGCCATCCCTGGCGCAACTTCAGCTTTCTTCATCAACTCCAGCCAGCACATCCTGTGCTGTCGTTCGCGGCTCCTAAGCCCGCCGCTCACCCTCTTGCCCTAACAAGGATGTTGGTCGGGGCGAGAGGGTGAGGCGCGAATAGCGCCGAACGCCCGGCCACGGAAGGCCGGGCCGGGGCCGGGCAAATGAACTGAAGTGGCGCCAGGGATGGCAAAGAAACTGTGAAAAAAGCTGTTGGTCGGGGCGAGAGGGTGAGCCGTGAGGCGGCGAACGCCTAACGCTGGGAGCGTTAGGCTGGGAATCCTCTCGCCCCAACAGGGATGTTTGGTCGGGGCGAGAGGGTGAAGCGCGAAGCGGTGAACGCCTGGCGCGTCTGCTTAACGTCATCATTGCCATCCCTGGCGCAACTTCAGCTTTCTATCAACCCAGCCAGCACATCCTGTGCTGTCGTTCGCGGCTCCTAAGCCCGCCGCTTACCCTCTTGCCCCAACAGGGAAGTTTGGTCGGGGCGAGAGGATTTGAACCTCCGACCACCTGCACCCCATGCAGGTGCGCTACCAGGCTGCGCTACGCCCCGATACATAAAAATCAACGGTTAAACTTCGCGGGGCTACGACTGAGCCCATTGTTGCCTGCATCCGTAACAGTCGCGACGGCCATTATATCCGAAAGTATGCTGCCCATCGTAAAAAATCGCACGTTGCTGACTAAGGCCTGTCTGTTGATAGGTATCGGGTGGAGCTGCCGCCCTGTCGCTGGGACAAGAAACTATGAAGAGTTACTTGTGCTGGTCTGCTGCGCCCCATAGTTGCTCAAGACGCTGGTCGCGTCCGCAGTTGTACCGGTAAAATTTGTAGCGCACCGGGTTCTTTTTGTAGAAATCCTGGTGGTAGTCCTCAGCAGCATAGAAAGCACTCGCAGCCGTGATTTCAGTCACAACGGGCTCTTTGAAGGGCTTGGTTTTATCCAGCATTTCCTTGGACCGTTGCGCAAGTTGTCGCTGCTTGTCGTCATGATAAAACATGGCGGTGCGGTATTGCTGACCGTGGTCACAGAACTGCGCGTCACGGACTGTTGGATCAATATTGCGCCAGAACACCTTGAGCAATTTTTCATAGCTGACACGTTTAGGGTCATAAACAACTTGGACCGATTCCGTATGACCCGTGCTGCCGGCGGAGACTTCCTGGTAGGTGGGATCTTTCTGGTAGCCACCTGTATAACCGGAAGTGGTAGAAATAACACCGTCAAGTTTGTCGTAAGGGGGTTCCATGCACCAGAAACACCCTCCGGCAAACGTGGCCTTTTCATATTGTTCGGCATGAACTGGACTTATGAGTAGCAACCCGGTCAATACGGGAAATAACAATGTATATAGTTTCATCATGTCACCTTGTGCGATAACCGGCTATACCGGAATAAACTTCAACGCCACACCGTTGTTACAGTAGCGCTTCCCGGTAGGCGGCGGGCCGTCGTTGAAGACGTGTCCCTGGTGTCCGCCGCAGCGGGCGCAGTGATATTCGGTCCGAGGATAGATCAGTTTGAAATCGGTCCTGGTCTCGACATGGCCCGGGATGGTGGTGGTAAAACTCGGCCAGCCTGTGCCGCTGTCGAACTTCATCTCAGAGGTGAACAAGGCGAGATCGCAACCGGCACAAACATAAGTGCCTGGCCTTTTTTCGCCGTTTAAGGGGCTGGTAGCGGGGCGTTCGGTGCCTTCTTCGCGCAGTACGTCGAACTGAGCCGGTGTGAGTAACTGTTTCCACTCCGCTTCGGTTTTGTGAACCTTCTCAATCTTGGCTGGTGTCTCCATGCTGGCTCCTAAGGTTTTCTTGCTAATCAAAGATATGCCCGCGAGAGCAACCACCGCTGTAAGAAATTTCCGTTTGTTCATCAATCGTTCCTCCGTAGTCTGGCTACCCCTTGAGTGCCATTATGGAGCGGATAGATCTCGGAATTATCACGAAATTCTCAAGTGTTGTTAACATGCAGTCGTTTGGAGACCAGACTTGGCAGGAGAGATGGAAATGCCGCATGATTTGCCCATGCGTGGCGGCTACGCTGTCTTAGTGAAGGTTATCTATGCAAAAATACGATATCTGGCAGCATAGAGTACTTTTGGCGGGCTGCATGAAAGCCCGGTAGAGCGTCTCTTCAGCGTTTTAGCTGGGCGAGCAGGTCTTCGAGTTCACGCCGTAGCTGACGGACCAATTCGTGGGTGCCCGTGTCAGGGTTCTCTTTTTCAGCGACCTCATTGCCGGTCAGCCGCTGGCGGGCGCCGCCGATGGTAAAGCCTTCGTTGTAGAGCAGGGTGCGGATCTGCCGAATCATGATGACGTCGTGACGCTGGTAGTAGCGCCGATTGCCGCGCCGTTTGACGGGCTTGAGTTGCGGAAATTCCTGTTCCCAGTAACGCAGGACGTGAGGCTTTACCACGCAGAGATCGCTTACCTCACCGATGGTGAAGTAGCGTTTTGCGGGAATGGGGGGTAACTCATTGTTCTGGCTGGCTTCCAGCATAGGCTTCTATCCTCGCTTTTAGTTTTTGTCCGGAACGAAAGGTCACAACTCGCCGGGCCGTGATAGGAATTTCTTCACCCGTCTTGGGGTTACGGCCTGGCCGCGTGCTCTTGTTGCGCAGGGCGAAATTGCCAAAACCGGAGAGCTTGACGTGCTCGCCCTTTTCCAAGGCAATTCGTATCTCCTCAAAGAACATCTCGACGATGTCCTTGGCCTCTCTCTTGTTAAGGCCAAGTTCTTCAAACAGTTTTTCCACCATGTCGGCTTTAGTCAGGGCCATGTTTTTAGCTTCTCAAGGTGCCGCCAAGTTCATTATTAAGGCTGGCTAGAATATTTTTCATGATTTCATCCACTTCCAGATCCGTAAGAGTGCGCGAAGGCGCTTGTAAGGTCAAGCCCAAAGCGAGACTTTTTCTTCCTGAATCAATGCCTTTCCCGCGATACACGTCAAACAACTGCACCTGCCGGGCATAGTCCGGCACGGCGCTTTTTACGCAGGCACACACCTGTTCGGCGGACACGGCCTCGTCAACGACAACTGCAAGATCGCGCCGGATCGCAGGATATTTCGACAATTCGCTGAATTTAGATACATTTCCTTGTTTTATTTGCTCTAAGGCCAGCTCAAATACATAGACTTTGCCGTCTAGATTCAGCTTATGTATTAAGCCTGGGTGTAGCGCTCCGACCCAGCCCACAATATCTTCGCCTCGCTGTATGCAGGCGGCCTGCCCCGGATGCAGGGTAGGGTGCCTCGCCGGGATAAAGCGAAAATCGTCTCCTGCGCCGCCCAGCCGCAACAGCGTCTCCACATCGGCCTTGACATCGTAGAAGTCCGAAGGCCGCGTGGGAAGATCCCATTGTTCCGGGTAGGGTTCTCCGGAAACCAGCCCCGCAATGAAAATATCTTGTTTAATATTAACATCTTTTGTTAGGAAGTTAAGACCTAACTCGAAGATTTTTAGTCGCTTTTGTTGACGATTTTGATTGTAAAGCAGGGTCTGAACCAGCCCCGTCCAGAGACTAGTCCGCATCACGGACATCTCACTCGAAAGAGGGTTGGCCAGGGTAATGGGGGTTGGGCCTGGATTTACCAGTTGTTGCAGGGTGGGATCTACAAAGCTGTATGTAACAACTTCCTGGTAACCCCGATCCACCAGAAGCTGGCGCATCCTGCTGGGGGTGACCTCCGCTTCAGGCTGCGGGACCAGTGCCAGGCTGGCTTGCGGCATGCTGAAGGGTAACCGGTTGTAGCCGTACAACCTTGCCACCTCTTCAATCAAATCGGCCTCAATGGCGATATCGAAGCGGTAGCTGGGGGGTGTGACCCGCCAGCCGTCGGGAGACACAGTGACAGTCATCGCCAGCCGGTGGAGTATGTCGGCTACTTCATCAGGGCTGGGCGTGATGCCGAGCACGCGCCGGATACGCTCCGCGCGCAGGTCAATAGGACTACGCTTGGGGAGATGAGTCTCACGGCATACCTCAATGACAGGGCCTGGCTCGCCGCCCACGATCTCCAGCAGCAGTTGGGTGGCGCGCTCCAGGGCGCGAGCCTGTAGCTGCGGGTCTACGCCGCGCTCGAAGCGGTGCGAAGATTCGGTGTGCAATCCCAGCGCGCGGGCACGGCTGGAAATGGTGTGCGGTGCAAACCACGCGCTTTCCAGAAACAGATTCTGGGTTTGATCTCCGATGGCGCTGTCCAGCCCGCCCATAATGCCCGCCATAGCCAGCAGCTTGCGCTGGTCGGCGATGACCAGGGTTTGTCCATCCAGAGTGACTTGCTGGCCGTCGAGCAAGACAAGCGTCTCACCGCTGCGTGCGCGCCGCACACAGATGCCGCCGTCCAGCTTGGCGAGGTCGAAGGCGTGCATGGGCTGACCAAGCTCCAGCATGACATAATTGGTCACATCCACGACCGGGCTGATGCTGCGCACCCCACTGCGGCGCAGGCGCTCTTGCAGCCATAGCGGGCTCTGCATGTGTGGTTTGATCCGGCGCATGACACGGCCAGCGTAACGGGGACAATCTTCGGGCGCTTCGAGTTTAACCTCGCGCTGCTCGTCGAGTGTGGCTGACACGGGCTTGATGGTAGGCTTCTGCAGCGTGCAGCGGCTTAAGGCCGCTACTTCGCGTGCGACCCCTGCGATGCTGAGGCAATCGCCCCGGTTTGGGGTGATGCCCAGCTCCAGCGCACTGTCATCGAGCTTCAGGTAAAGATAGACATCCTCGCCGAGCCGGGTATCCGTGGGGAGTTCTAATAATCCCTCCGAACTCTCTGCCAGGCCCAGCTCGCTCGCCGAACAAAGCATGCCTTCGGATCTAACTCCCCGGATGGTGGTGTCTGTTATAAGCTTGCCGCCCGGCAACTCGGCGCCGACCATCGCGGCAGGGACACGCATACCTGTACGCGCATTGGCCGCACCACATACGATGCTGAGCGGTGCGACAGCGCCTATGTGAACCTGGCAGAGGCGCAGAGAGTCTGCATCGGGATGCGGTTTGATGTCGGTGATTTCGCCGACCACTACACCCGCAAAGGACTGCGCCACAGGCAGGGCGGACTCGACCTCCAGCCCGGCCATGGTTAGCATATCTGCCAGTTCTGCGGTAGAGAGGGGAGGGTTTACCCACTCGCGCAGCCATTGTTCGCTCAGCTTCATTATTTATCCAAAAAACTTAACGCAAAGACGCTAAGACGCAAAGGAGTAGAGTAAAATTAATTTTCTCATAGCAACACGCGCATGCGGATAAAAGATTAGAGACGTTTATGAAACAGTCCCTCACTGCAATAATCCGTGTTTTTGTATTCTCACGATGATCTTTGCGTCTTGGCGACTTTGCGTTGAAATCTTTTAATTAAATTGCTTCAAAAAGCGTAAATCATTTTCAAAAAACAGGCGCAAATCATTCACCCCGTAACGCAACATCGCCAGCCGCTCTACGCCCATACCGAAGGCGAAGCCGGTGTAGCGTTCGTTATCAATCCCGACGTGGCTGAAGACATTCGGGTGCACCATGCCGCAACCCAGCACTTCAAGCCAGCCGGTCTGTTTGCACACCCGGCAGCCTGCAGCACAGCACATGACACAGGCGATATCTACCTCGGCTGAGGGCTCGGTAAAAGGGAAATAAGAGGGCCTGAAGCGGGTCTTCAAGTCTTGTTCGAAAAAGGTGCGTAGAAAGGTGTCCAGCAGCCCTTTCAGATCGGCAAATCTGATCTGTTCATCCACCATTAAGCCTTCTACCTGGTGGAACATCGGGGTATGGGTGAGATCGGAGTCGCGTCGATAGACACGGCCCGGCGCAATGATGCGCAGCGGCGGACCGCGATGCTCCATGACATGCACTTGCACCGGCGAGGTGTGGGTGCGGAGCAGGGTGTGGGCGTCAAAATAAAAGGTGTCGTGCATCGCGCGCGCCGGATGATGGGCGGGGATATTGAGGGCCTCGAAATTGTGGTAGTCGTCTTCGATCTCGGGGCCTTCGGCGGTTTCAAAGCCAAGTTGGGTGAAAATAGCCTCGATGCGTTGCAGGGTGCGCGTGACGGGGTGCAACCCGCCGGTCACCTGGCCCCGGCCGGGAAGTGTCACGTCCAGGGTCTCGGAGCCCAGTCTGACCTCCAGTTCCGCATCTTCCAGTACGGCGAGGCGCGCGACCAGGGCCTGGTTCACTGTTTCCTTGATCTGGTTGACGGCCTGGCCAGCCTGAGGACGCAATTCCGGCGCGAGGCCGCCGACGCCCTTGAGGTATTCGGTGAGCACGCCTTTCTTGCCCAGATACTTGACGCGCAGTTGCTCGAGCGCGGCCGAATCTTGCGCCCGAGCGATCTCGCTGTGGGCCAGGGTTTCGATGTTTTTTAGATCTTGCACTAAGATCTCCCCTTACAAATGAAAAGGGGAAAGGCCTTGGCCTTTCCCCTATCTCTTTAGACTGATCTTGGGTCTAAAGCGTCGTATCAGTTCGACAGGGTGTGGGCCTTGGCCTTTTCCGCCAGCGCCGCAAAGGCCGGCTTGTCGAAGACGGCGAGGTCAGCCAGCACCTTGCGATCAATCTCTATGACGGCCTTTTTGAGACCGTTCATAAGCAGGCTGTACGACAGGCCACACTCACGCGCGGCAGCGTTGATGCGCACGATCCACAGAGCGCGGAACTGGCGCTTCCGCTGTTTGCGCCCGATGTAGGCGTACTGGCCGGCCTTGATGACCGCCTGTTTGGCGACGCGATAAACATTCGCGCGTGCACCGTAGTAGCCCTTGGCCCGTTCGAGAAGCTTCTTGTGTCTGGCGTGAGCGGTGACGCCGCGTTTTACTCTGGACATTACAACACCTCTTAGCTAAAGGGCAGCAGACGACGCAGCCCGGGAACGTCTGATTTATCCACCATATTATTGTGACGCAGGTGACGCTTGCGCTTGGTGCTCTTCTTGGTGAGAATGTGGTTAAGATGCGATTGGCCGTGCTTGAATCCGCCCGACGCCGTGCGCTTGAAACGCTTGGCCGCACCGCTATTTGTCTTCAATTTTGGCATTACAGTTAAACTCCAGAATCCTTCAAATTAAGTTCGTTGCTTATTTTTTGGGGCCGATCAGCATCACCATCTGCCGCCCCTCCATCTTCGGGAATTGCTCCACCACTCCGATCTCGGCCAGATCGGCCTCGACCCGTTTGAGCAGCTTGTGTCCCAGTTCCTGGTGAGCGAACTCGCGGCCCCGGTAACGCAGCGTGACCTTGGCCTTGTCGCCCTCATTGAGAAAACGTATCAGATTGCGCAGCTTGACCTGATAATCACCTTCTTCCGTGGTGGGGCGAAACTTCACTTCTTTTATCTGAATCTGTTTTTGCTTCTTCTTGGCCTGCTGCTGCTTTTTGCCCAGCTCAAAAAGATACTTGCCGTAATTCATCACTCGGCAGACCGGCGGAGTGGCGTTCGGTACAATCTCGACCAAATCAAGCTCGGCGTCCAAGGCCAGTTTCTGCGCTTCTTCCAGAGGCAGGACCCCTAATTGCTCACCCTCACTTCCGATCACCCGCACCTGGGGGGAGGTGATCGCTTCATTCAGACGAGTATCTCTGTCAGCTACGATAAGTCTAGTCTCCTTGAGGCTCTAAACTAAAATAGAACAACTGCGGCGCGCGACTTCTACGCGGCTGTGATCTATGAAGGCCGGTAATGTCATCGGACCCAGATCTTCACCGCCTCGCGTGCGCACGGCCACGGTTGCATTTTCCGTCTCCCGGTCACCTATGACCAAGAGATAAGGCACACGTTGTAATGTGTGCTCGCGGATTTTAAAGCCTATTTTCTCATTTCTCAAGTCAGATGTCACTCTTAATCCCTGTTTTTGCAAGGTTTCAGTGCATTTTTTGGCATACTCGGCCTGGCTGTCCGTAATATTCATGATCACCGCCTGCACCGGGGCGAGCCAGAGCGGGAAGGCGCCGGCGTATTCCTCGATCAGGATGCCGATGAAACGCTCCAGTGAACCCAGGATGGCGCGGTGCAGCATCACAGGCACCTGCTTGGAGCCGTCTTCGGCGATGTAGTGGGCGCCGAGGCGGCCCGGCGTGGAGAAGTCCACTTGGATAGTGCCGCACTGCCAGATGCGGCCGATGCTGTCTTTGAGGGAAAATTCGATCTTGGGGCCGTAAAATGCGCCTTCGCCGGGCTGCAAATCCCAGGGTAACTGTTTCGCGTTGAGCGCCTGCTCCAGGGCATGCTCGGCCTTGTCCCACAGCTCGTTGGCGCCGATGCGGTTCGCCGGGCGGGTAGAGAGCTTGTAGATAACGTCCTTGAAGCCGAAGTCGGCGTAAACCTGGTGCAGCAGGTCTATGAACGCCGCTACCTCGGCTTGCATCTGCGCCTCGGTACAAAAGATGTGCGCGTCGTCCTGCACGAAGCTGCGCACGCGCATCAGGCCGTGCAGCGCGCCGGATTGCTCGTTGCGGTGGCAGGAGCCGAATTCAGCGAGCCGCAGGGGTAAATCCCGATAACTCTTGAGGCCCTGGTTGTAGACCTGGATGTGGCACGGGCAGTTCATCGGTTTCACCGCGTACAGGCGCTTCTCCGACTCGGTGATGAACATGTGTTCCTTGAATTTTTCCCAGTGGCCGGACTTTTCCCACAGCGAGCGATCTACTATCTGGGGGGTACGTATCTCCTGGTAACCGTGCTCGCGCCACAGCGCGGCCATGTACTGCGTGACCTCCTGGTAGATGCGCCAGCCGTGCTCGTGCCAGAACACCATGCCCGGCGCTTCCTCCTGGAAGTGAAACAGGCCAAGCTGTTTGCCGAGTTTGCGATGGTCGCGCTTCTCGGCCTGTTCCAGGCGGTTCAGATAGGCCTTGAGGTCTTTCTCATTGAGCCAGGCGGTGCCGTAGATGCGTTGCAGCATCTCGTTCTTCTGGTCGCCGCGCCAATACGCGCCGGCCAGCTTCATCAGCTTAAACGCCTTGAGCTTGCCGGTGCCGGGCACGTGCGGCCCGCGGCACAGGTCTATGAACTCGCCTTGTTGGTACAGCGAGAGTTCTTCGCCGGTGGGGATATCCTCGATAATCCGTGCCTTGTACTCTTCGCCCATGTCGCGGAAAAATTTGATCGCCTGCTCACGCGGCATGACGGTGCGCGCCACGGGGAAGTCCTGGTCCGCCAGTTCCTTCATGCGCGCCTCGATGGCGGTCAGATCCTCCGGCGTAAAATTGCGCTCGAAGGCGAAGTCATAATAAAAGCCGTCCTCAATCACCGGGCCGATGGTGACTTGCGCCCGGGGGAACAAGTCCTTCACCGCCTGCGCCAGCAGATGCGCGCTGGAGTGGCGGATCACATCGAGCGCCTCCGGGCTTTTGTCGGTGACGATGGCGACGCTCGCATCGTGGTCGAGCAGATGCGAGAGGTCCACCAGCTTGCCGTCCACCTTGGCCGCCAGCGCCGCCTTGGCCAGACCCGCGCCGATGGAAGCGGCAATGTCCTTGAGGGTGACAGGCTGCGGATATTCACGGCGGCTGCCGTCGGGGAGGGTGACTGTGGGCATATTAAAGACAGTGGCGAGTAGCGAGTAGCGAGTGGCTAGGGGTCATTTATCTGTTACTCGCTACTCGTCACTCGCTACTCGTGACTGGGTTTAGATGGTAGGCGCGAGTGGGATCGAACCACCGACCACTACCATGTCAAGGTAGTGCTCTACCACTGAGCTACGCGCCT
>CAYUAZ010000046.1:0-11365 GCA_964442865.1 uncultured Gammaproteobacteria bacterium | reverse complement strand
GGAGGGACGCGACTCGTGGCGGGTCGGGCTGATGTTATGGCGGGCGAAGGTTTGCAGCAAATGATACAAGGCGCCCGGCCGATTGCCCGTGGAAATCATCAGCGAGGTCTTGTCGTTGCCGCTGGACGGCACCGACTGACGGCCGATGACCAGAAAGCGCGTGGTGTTATTCGCCTCATCCTCGATATCCGCCGCCAACACTTTCAACTGGTAGATCTCGGCCGCGTTAGCTCCGGCGATCGCGGCCACCCCGGTTTCCTGTGCGGCACGGCGCGCACCCTCGGCATTGCTGCGCACCGCCATGCGCTCCACGCCGGGCAGGTGCGCATCCAGCCAGTGCCTACACTGGGCCAGAGCCTGCTGATGGGCATAGATACTGGTAACGGACTTGAGATCTTCCATGCGTCCCAACAAATGGTGATGGATGCGCAATTCGATCTCGCTGGAAATCCTCAAGGGGGAGGTCATGAACATGTCCAGGGTGTGATTGACCACACCCTCGGAAGAATTCTCGACCGGCACCACGCCATAGGCCATGGCCCCCGCCTCGACATCATGAAACACCTGCTCGATGGACGATTGCGGCATCAACTGCACCGCGTGGCCGAAGTGTTTCAAGGCGGCGGTCTGAGTGAAAGTGCCTTCAGGACCCAGATAGGCGACACGCATCGGCTGCTCCAGGGCGCGGCACACCGACATCAGCTCACGAAACAGATAGGTGAGATCCTCGTCGCTCAGCGGCCCCCGGTTACGCGCAATAATCTTGCGCAAAACCTCCGCCTCACGCTCGGGCCGGTAACAGTCGGCGCTCTCCCCCAATTCCTGCTTGACCTGACCCACCTCTTTGACCAGCGCCGCGCGCGCACTGATTAGCGTCTGGATTTTTTCATCCAGATCGTCTATGCGCGTACGCAGATCGGAAAGTTTGTCGTTCATAAAAGCAGTAGCTAGTAGCTAGTGGCTAGTAGCGAGGGCCAGTGGAGGCAGCATTACTTGGGAATGCTTCATGCAGTTACTCGCCACTCGCAACTCGTCACTCGCCACTGACTTATAACGTCCTTACCGACAACACGCCCTCAATAGCCTGAATTTCTTTGGTCACGGATTCAGGGATGGCGCTTGCCGCATCTGCAACTGTAAACGCGTAGTCGCCGCGCGACTTGTTGAGCAAGTCCACAATGTTGAGCCCGGCCTTGGCCAGGGCGGTGGAGATCTGCCCCACCATGTTGGGGACGTTGGCGTTGGCGATGGCGATGCGGTAACCCCCGTTGCGCGGCATGATGACCTCGGGATAATTCACCGAGTTTTTGATGTTGCCGTTTTCGAGAAAGTCGCTCACCTGCTCCGCCACCATCACGGCGCAGTTGTCCTCCGCCTCGGCGGTGGAGGCCCCGAGGTGCGGCAGCGCGATGACGCGCGGGTTGTTTTTGAACAAATTATTCGGGAAGTCGCACACGTAGGCATGCACCTTACCGCTGTTCAGGGCTTCGTTCAGCGCGGCGTCATCAATGATCCCCTCGCGCGCGAAGTTGAGCAGCACGACGCCGGTTTTCATCAGCTTGAAACGCTGGGCATTAATGAGATGGCGCGTGGCATCCCCCAGCGGCACGTGCAGCGAGATAAAATCCGCCTTGCCGATAAGCTCGTCCACGCTGGCGGCCTGTTGCACGTTTGAAGAAAGCTTCCATGCCCCCTGCACGGTGATGCCCGGATCGAAGCCAATCACCTTCATCCCCAAGGCCAGCGCCATGTTGGCCACTTCGCGCCCGATGGCGCCGAGACCGATCACCCCCAGGGTGCGGCCGGGCAGCTCAAACCCCGCAAAATCCTTTTTACCCTCCTCGACCAGCTTGTTGAGGGTGGCATCGTCGCCTTGCAGGTGACGGGAAAAATCCCACGCCTGGCAGATGTTACGACAGGCGAGCAGCATCCCCGCCAGTACCAGTTCCTTCACCGCATTGGCGTTCGCCCCCGGCGCGTTGAACACCGGGATGCCGAGCTTGCTCAGCTTATCCACCGGGATGTTATTCACTCCCGCACCGGCGCGCCCGACTGCTTTGAGACCGGCCGGGATGTCCATGTCGTGCATCTTGTAAGAACGCAGCAGAATGGCGTCGGGATTTTTGATCTCCGCAGCGACCTCGTATTTGTCGCGCGACAGCCGCTCCAGACCCACTGCGGAGATGCTGTTGAGTGTCAGTATTTTGAACATGAATCCCTCATCATCAAGTAGCTAGTGGCGAGTGGCGAGTGGTGAGAATAGAATGCCTTTACTAGCTACTCGCTACTAGCAACTCGCCACTGTTTTTAATTACGCCGCTTAAATTCCGCCATGAATTCCACCAGCGTATCCACGCCTTTCTCAGGCATCGCGTTATAAATACTGGCGCGCATGCCGCCCACCGAGCGATGTCCCGCCAGGGTCACCAGACCGGCCTGCTTGGCCTCGCTGAGGAAGGTATTATCCAGCTTGGGATCGGCCAGCGTAAACGGCACGTTCATCCACGAGCGGCTCGCCTTCTCCACCGGGTTGCCATAGTAACCGCCGGAGTCGTCTATGCAGGCATACAGCTTGCCGGCTTTGCGCTGGTTGAGATCGCCCATCGCCGTCAGCCCACCCTGACGTTTGATCCAGTCGAACACCAGGCCTGCGATATACCAGCTATAGGTCGCCGGGGTGTTATACATCGAGCCGCTGTCGGCGTGTATCTTGTAGTCCAGCATGCGTGGCGTGCCCGCAAGGGTCTGGCCGATCAGATCCTCGCGCACGATCACCACGGTGAGTCCCGCCGGGCCGATGTTCTTTTGCGCGCCCGCATAGATGACGCCGAACTTACTCACATCCACCGGACGTGACAGGATCGTAGAGGACATATCCGCCACCAGCGGCACGGCGCCGGTCTCGGGCGCCCAGTGAAACTCCACGCCGCCGATGGTCTCGTTGGGCGTGTAGTGCACATAGGCGGCCTGCGCATCAAGTTTCCATTCATTTTGCAGCGGGACACGGCTGAATTTATCGGCCTCAGTGCTCGCCGCGACATTGACCTTGCAAAAGCGCTGCGCCTCGGCGATCGCCTTCTGCGACCACTCTCCGGTGTTGATATAGTCGGCCTTGTCTTTCCCCCGCAACAGATTCATCGGCGCCATGGCGAATTGCAGGCTGGCCCCGCCTTGCAGGAACAGCACCTTATAATTGGCAGGGATGTCCATCAGCTCGCGCAGATCGGCCTCGGCCCCTGCTGCGATCGCCATGAATTCCTTGCCGCGATGGCTCATCTCCATCACCGACATCCCGGAGCCGTTCCACTCCGCCAATTCCGCACTGGCGCGCTGCAACACCTCAAGCGGCAACACAGCCGGGCCGGCACTGAAATTATACACACGAGACATAATAAAATCCTTTAATTTACTTATGTATATGACTATTTATATTGATAAAAATACTTAACACAAAGACGCCAAGACGCAAAGTTATTAAATAATTTTTGACTATAGAATTCTTTGCGTCTTGGCGTCTTTGCGTTGGATTTTTTAATTAAGCCCGGCGCCAGGAGGCGGCAGCGTCTCGTCCGTCTTGGCATCGCCCGAAGCCTGATCCTGCTCGGTGTCCAGAATCCGTTCCGCCGCCACCAGCTTCTCGCCCTCGCTGAGGCTAATCAGCTTCACCCCCTGGGTATTGCGCCCCACGCTGGAGATTTCCTTGACGCGCGTGCGCACCAAGGTACCGCCGTTGGTCACCAGCATCAACTCATCCTCCTCGCCCACTAACGCCGCGCTCACCACCTGGCCGTTACGCTCGCTGGTTTGGATAGAGATCACACCCTGGCCGCCGCGGCCCTGCACAGGATACTCCTCAATAGGCGTGCGCTTGCCGTAGCCGTTTTCCGTGGCGGTCAGCACCATGCCGGGGGCGGCGATAATCAATGAGATGACGCGCTGGTCCGGCGGAAGACGGATACCGCGCACGCCACAGGCGGTGCGTCCCATGGCGCGCACCTCGTCCTCGGGGAAGCGGATCACCTTGCCGGCGCTGGTAAACAGCATGATGTCCTTGCTGCCGTCGGTGATCGCCACCCCGACCAGTTGATCGTCCGCGCGCAGATCCACGGCGATGAGCCCGGAGCTGCGCGGGCGCGCAAATTCGGTCAGTGCGGTCTTTTTCACCGTGCCGCTGGCAGTGGCCATGACGATGTACTGGTTGGGCAAAAATTCGTGCACCGGTAGGATGGCGTTGATGCGCTCGCCCTCCTCCAGCGGCAGCAGATTAACGATCGGTTTGCCCAGCGCCGCACGTCCGGCCTGCGGCAATCCGTAGACCTTGAGCCAGTAGGCCTTGCCCCGGCTGGAAAAGCACAAAATGGTGTCGTGAGAGCTGGCGACAAATAACTTCTCCACGAAGTCCTCGTCCCTGACACTGGTGATCTGCTTGCCCTTGCCGCCGCGGCGCTGGGCGCTATAGAGCGACAACGGCTGGGCCTTGGCGTAGCCCGCGTGCGACAGGGTCACGACCATGTCCTCGACCGTAATCAGGTCTTCGGTACGCAAATCCGACTGATCGGAAATAATCTCGGTGCGGCGCGCATCGCCGTACTGCTCGCGGATCTGAATCAGCTCATCGCGGATCACCTGCATCAGCCTTTCGGTGCGGGCCAGAATATCAAGTAAATTATTAACAGTGTCAATTATTCCATTGAATTCACTTATTATTTTTTCCTGCTCTAATCCCGTGAGACGGTGCAGGCGCAGGTCCAGGATGGCTTGCGCCTGGACTTCCGAGAGCCGGTAGCCCGCCTCGCTCAAGCCTACGCCGGGCGGCAGATCCAGAGGCCTCGCGGCCGCCACGCCGGCACGGGAGAGCATTTCCGTTACCGCGCCGGACGTCCACACCGTTTGCGTCAACCCGATTTTGGCCGCTGCCGGGTCGGGCGAGGCTTTAATCAGCGCGATCACCGCATCAATATTGGCGATCGCCACCGCCAGGCCTTCCAGGATATGCCCCCGCTCGCGGGCCTTGCGCAGCTCAAATATCGTGCGCCGCGTGACCACCTCGGAGCGGTGGCGGACAAACTGCTCGATGATCTGCTTGAGATTCAGCAGCCGCGGCTCGCCCTCCACTAGGGCCACCAGATTGATGCCGAACACGCTCTGCATCGCGGTGTGCTGATAGAGATTGTTGAGCACCACCTCCGCCACCTCGCCACGACGCAGTTCGATCACCATGCGCATGCCGTCCTTGTCGGACTCGTCGCGCAGCTCGGTGATGCCCTCGACTTTTTTGTCCTTGACCAGCTCGGCGATCTTCTCGATCAGGCGGGCCTTGTTGACCTGGTAGGGCAACTCGGTGACGATGATGCTTTGCTTGCCGCCGCGATGCTCGTCAATCTCGATCTCGGTGCGGGCGCGCACATAGATGCGGCCACGGCCGGTGTGATAGGCCTCATAGATGCCGCGCGCGCCATTGATGATGGCGGCGGTGGGAAAGTCCGGGCCGGGGATGTGCTTCATCAAGGCCGGGATGTCCATGCCGGGATTATCAATCAGGGCAAGACAGGCGGCGATGACCTCGACAAGGTTGTGCGGCGGGATGTTGGTGGCCATGCCGACCGCGATGCCGGAAGAACCGTTGATAAGCAGATTGGGGATGCGGGCCGGCAGCACCGAGGGCTCGCGCTCGGATTCGTCGTAGTTGGGGACAAAATTTACGGTCTCTTTGTCGAGATCGGCCAGCATCTCGTGCGCGATGCGCGACATGCGCACCTCGGTGTAACGCATCGCGGCAGGCGAGTCGCCGTCCACCGAGCCGAAATTGCCCTGCCCGTCCACCAGCATGTAGCGCAGCGAAAAGGTCTGCGCCATGCGCACGATAGTGTCGTAGACCGCGGTATCGCCGTGCGGGTGATATTTACCGATCACGTCGCCTACCACGCGGGCGGATTTCTTGTAGGGCTTGTTCCAGTCGGTGCCCAGCTCCTGCATGGCGAACAGCACGCGGCGATGCACCGGTTTGAGGCCGTCGCGCACGTCCGGCAGCGCCCTGCCCACGATCACGCTCATGGCGTAATCGAGGTACGACTGTTTCATCTCCTCTTCGATATTGATCGGGAGGACTTCTTTGGCAAAATCAACCATCAGGCGGGGTGTATCCTGTGCGGACGAGGCATGCGTTCAGGGAATTTCAGGCGGCTATTTTTAATTCGAATATGTTACCACATCCGCATACCTGAATGCGCCGAAAATGAGACAAAAACCGGCGGGGTGGTTAGGGCGTACGCATCAATTCGATCATCTTTTCGCGATCAGGTCTGAGCACCACGCCACGCTCGGTCACCAGCGCATCCACCAGATCGGCGGGGGTCACGTCGAAGGCCGGATTCCATGCCCCGGCACCCTCAGGAGCAATGATCTGACCGTTAAGCGTAAGGACTTCTGCGGCGGCGCGCACTTCGATGGGGATGTCCGCCCCGGAGCGCACCTTCATGTCTATCGTCGCGGCCGGGGCCACAACCATAAACTTGACCCCGTGGTGACGGGCGGCAACGGCCAGACTGTAGGTGCCGATCTTGTTGGCGACATCACCGTTAGCGGCGATCCGGTCGGCGCCTACGATCACCCATTGAATTCGCCGTTGCGCCATCAGGGCGGCGGCTGCCGAATCGGCGATCAGCGTCACCGGAATATGCTCCTGTAGCAGCTCCCAGGCCGTCAGCCGCGCGCCCTGTAGCCAGGGCCGGGTTTCGCCCGCGTAGACCTGTGTCACCTTACCCTGGGCATAGGCGGCGCGGATAACCCCCAGCGCCGTCCCATAGCCTCCAGTGGCCAAAGAACCGGTATTGCAATGGGTTAGCACCCCGTTTTGCCCTTCCAGCAAGGCCGCTCCGAGCTGGCCCATGCGCCGGTTGGCCGCAACGTCCTCCTCATGTATCGCTTGCGCCTCGGCCAGCAAGGCCTGGGTGGGGTCGCCGTCGGCGCGCCCGATCAAGCCCCGCCTCCGGTCCAGCGCCCAAAACAGGTTAACGGCGGTAGGCCTGGAAGCCGCCAGCAGCACCAGATCCTGCTCAATATCCTGCCGCCAGCCCACCGCTGAGGCCGCGTAGCGCGCCGCTCCCGCCAGCGCCACGCCATAGGCCGCAGCAATGCCAATGGCGGGCGCCCCACGGACCGCCATGTCGCGGATGGCGTCGGCCACACCGGCAGACGTTTTGCATATGACAAATTCATGACGCTGCGGCAATAAGCGCTGATCGAGCAACCTGAGCGCCCCTTCCTGCCACTCGACGGCTCTAATGGTGTCGTAACTAATGGGAAAACTCCGGTTTCATAGTCTAAAAAAGGCGGCAAAAAGGCTTTCTTTTATGCCGCAGTATGATAGATTATAAGCTAGATGGGTACCCCAGCGGGTAGGCTTTAGCAGAACTAACCCGTCAAAATCATTGCCGTTCAGAGCGGTTTTGGGTATAGTGGGCCGGGATCTAAACACTCAAATTCAACACTAACAACAGGAGCACGAATTATGCACAAAACAATTAAGAATCTCATCGTGAGCAGTGCGGTAGTCCTCACCTCGCCGATGATTCTGGGTGTAGCGTATGCTCACGAGTCCATCGGCAATAATCATGCTTACCTGGTAGACGGCTCCGGCCGTTTGGTCCGTGATGGTCAAGGCCAGTGTATCCGCACAGGCTCTTGGGGTCCCGAACATGCTCTTGCCGAGTGCGGTGATGCTCCTAAGGCGATGGAGGAGAAGAAGGCCATGGAACCGGCTCCGGCCATGGGTCCAAAAGCACCCGCCATGGCTGCAACCATCCTGGAAACAGATGCATTATTTGATTTCAACAAATCTACGCTGAAGGCCGAGGGCAAGGCGAAGATTGATGACCTCATCGGCAAGATGAAGGACCATCCCGAAATTGAAAGCATACTGGCCACCGGTCATGCCGACCGTATCGGCAGCGACAAATACAACATGGCTCTGTCTGACCGTCGCGTGAAGGCTGTCAAAGCCTACATGGTCAGCAAAGGCGTGGATGCCGGTCGCATCGAGACCGTTGCCAAGGGTGAGTCCGAGCCGGTGGTGAGCTGCAGCGATGTCAAGGGCGCCGAGAACCGCAACAACAAGGCACTGGTCAAGTGTCTGGCCCCCAACCGCCGCGTGACGGTGCAGGTCAAGGTGCAGAAAGAGTCCAAGTAACGCAACGTATCTCCTTCTTGAGTTTGAAGCCCCGCTTTTGCGGGGCTTTTTTTTAGGGGCGCCTCTAAATAAAAATGCAACAAGTTGATACCCTCATCCACGCCCGTTGGATCATTCCGGTGGAACCGGAAGGCGTTTTGGAACATCATTGCCTGGCTATTCACGCGGGGCGCATCGTAGATCTGTTGCCCGGCGATCAGGCCGCACGGCGCTATCAAACCGCACAAACAGTACATCTCAATGACCATGCCCTGATTCCGGGTCTCGTCAACGCCCATACCCACGCCGCCATGTCGCTGCTGCGCGGGCTGGCCGATGACCTGCCGCTGATGGAGTGGCTCAACAAACACATCTGGCCCGCGGAAGGCGCGTGGGTCAGCGCCGAATTCGTTCAGGACGGGACTCAGCTCGCCATCGCCGAAATGTTGCGCAGCGGGACGACCTGTTTCAATGACATGTATTTCTTCCCGGATGCCACCGCCAAGGTGGCCTCGCACTGCGGGATGCGCGCGAGTGTAGGCCTGATATTCATTGATTTCCCCTCTGCCTGGGCGGGAACTCCGGACGAGTATCTGGATAAAGGGCTGGCGGTGCATGACGCCTATCGTGACCATCCTCTCATCAAAACCGCCTTTGCTCCGCACGCCCCTTACTCGGTGTCGGATGCGCCCTTGAGAAAGATTGCCACGCTGGCCGAGGAATTGGACATTCCGATCAACATGCATGTCCATGAAACCGCCGATGAGATCGCCCATAGCCTTGCGCACTACCAGGTGCGCCCCTTGCAGCGCCTGCGGGATCTTGGGCTGCTGTCGCCACGGCTGTTGGCCGTACACATGACGCAACTCACCGATACCGAAATCACCGAGTTTGCAGCCACCGGCGCTCATGTGCTGCATTGCCCCGAGTCCAACCTTAAACTGGCCAGCGGCTTTTGCCCGGTGGACAAACTCCTCAAGGCCGGTGTCAACGTGGCGCTCGGCACCGATGGCGCGGCCAGCAACAACGATCTCGACATGTTCGGCGAGATGCGAACCGCCGCCCTGCTCGCCAAGGCGGTCAGCGGCGACGCCACCAGCGTGCCCGCCGCTACCGCCCTACGCATGGCAACCTTGAACGGCGCGCGCGCCCTGGATCTCGATGCGGAAATCGGCTCCCTGCGGCCGGGCAAATCCGCCGACATCACCGCCGTCTATCTGAGCGGCATAGAAACACAACCCCTTTACGACCCCCTCTCACAACTGGTTTATGCCGCAGGCCGCGACCACGTCACCGACGTCTGGGTGGCCGGTCAGCGACTGCTCAACAACCGGGCGCTCACCACCCTGGATGAGACTGAAATCCTGCGTAAGGTACAGCAGTGGCGCGCCAGAATAGCACGCCGTTAAATCTGTAGGGCCGAATTCATTCGGCCAACCGTGCGAAAAATTCGCACCTACCCTTGATGCGACCTTAGATATAGAATGGGCCTATGGTTGCCTCCACGCAAAATGTAGATCAGAGCGAAATCGCCAAGTTTGAGAAGCTGGCGTCGCGCTGGTGGGACCCTCTGAGCGAGTTCAAGCCGCTGCATGATATCAATCCGTTGCGGCTCGATTATATTGACGCGCGCGCCGGGCTTGCCGGTAAAAAGGTCGTGGATGTCGGCTGTGGCGGGGGCATTCTCTCCGAGGCGATGGCCTTGCGCGGGGCGAAGGTCACCGGCATAGACATGGGCGAGGCCCCGCTCAAGGTGGCGGCGCTACACCTGCTGGAATCCGGCGCGGAAGTGGATTACCGCTACATGAGCGTGGAACAGCTCGCCGCGCAGGAACCCGGCACGTACGATGTCGTCACCTGCATGGAACTGTTGGAACATGTCCCCGATCCGACCTCCGTGGTAAACGCCTGCGCGCAACTCGCCAAGCCCGGCGGTCATGTGTTTTTCTCTACCATCAATCGCAATCTCAAGGCCTATCTGTTCGCCGTGATAGGCGCCGAATATGTACTGAAACTGCTGCCTGCAGGCACGCATGATTACAGCAGATTCATCCGGCCCGCAGAGTTAGAGGCGTGGTCGCGGCACACTGGACTCAAAGTCTGCGAACTGACCGGTATGAGCTACAACCCCCTATCCAAGCGCTACAGCCTGGGCCGCGATGTTTCCGTGAATTACCTCGCGCATGTCCTGCGCCCCAATGACTAAACCAGCGTCTGCGAGTAATCACGCGCTGCGCACCATTTTGTTCGATCTGGACGGCACGCTCGCCGATACCGCTCCCGACCTCGCCTTCGCGCTCAATGCTGTGTTGCAGGAGCAGAACCGCACGCCGTTACCCTTTGAAGCTATCCGGCCTGTAGTGTCACACGGCGCGACCGCGCTCATCCGCCTCGGATTTCAAATTGAACCGAACGACACTACGTTTGAACCGCTGCGCCTGCGTCTGCTCGACATCTATCGCCAGCATCTAACGCGACACACGCGCTTGTTCCCCGGTATCGAGGAACTGCTCGGCGCTATTGAACAACGCGGCATGAACTGGGGCGTGGTGACCAACAAGCCCGCGTGGCTCACCGACCCGTTACTGGAACAGATCGGCCTGACGGCGCGCGCGGCGTGCGTGGTGAGCGGTGACACCGTGGCCGAGCGCAAACCGCATCCCGCGCCCATGCTGCACGCCTGCCACCTTGCGGGCAGCGCGGCGCATGAATGCGTGTATGTCGGTGACGCCGCGCGTGACATCGAGGCCGGCAAGCGCGCGGGCATGAAAACGCTGGTGGCGCTATTCGGATACATCGGCGCAGACGAACAACCGGACAACTGGGGCGCGGACGGCATGATCGCGCACCCCGCTGAGTTACTCGACTGGATCACTGCACATGACTGAGGCGGTTTCCCTGCTCACATTGATCGCTATTGCCTCACTCGGCGCGCTAACGGGCGGTGTGATCGCGTATCTTTTCATGCAGCGCCGGCTTGGCGCATTGAACCTGGAAAACGCCACGTTGAATGCGCAACTTGAGGCCGAGCAGCGCAGCGGCGCGGAAAAAATAGCCGCGCTCGAAGCCGCGCGCGCGCAACTCACGCATACCTTCACCGCGCTCGCGAGCGAGGCGCTACGCAGCAACAATGAAGAATTTCTCAAACTGGCGCAGGAAAATCTCAAACAGTTTCACATCAAGGCACAAGGTGATCTG
>CAYUAZ010000045.1:0-11369 GCA_964442865.1 uncultured Gammaproteobacteria bacterium | reverse complement strand
GGAAAAGCCGAACGTGGCGCTGCCGCCCTTGATCGAATGGGCGGCGCGAAAGATAGTGTTGATGACATCGAGATCGGGCTCGCCCGCGTTCAGGTTCAACAAACCTCCCTCCATGGCCTGCAGGCCCTCGAAGCTTTCTTCGAAGAAGGTTTGGTGAAACTGGGCAAGATCTACGCTCATGAGTATTTCCTTTCTTTATCCCAGCACTTTTTTAATCGTGGCGAGCAACTGCTCCGGGTTAAACGGTTTGACCAGCCACCCCGTCGCCCCCGCCGCCTTGCCTTCCTGTTTCTTGCCATCCCCGGATTCGGTGGTCAGCATCAGCATCGGCACAAATTTGTAATCGGGCAGGGCACGCAATGCCTTGATGAGAGAAATCCCGTCCATATTCGGCATGTTCACGTCGGTGATGACCAGATTGACCTTCTTGGACTTGGCCATTTTTAAGGCATCCTGACCATCTACCGCCTCGACCACCTCGTAACCGGCCCCCTTCAGCGTAAAGGCCACCATTTGCCGCATGGACGCGGAATCATCTACCGCCAATATGCTTGCCATCGTTTTCTCCCGAATAAACCGCTAAACCGAACTCACTGCCAACATGCCATCAAGCCCGAGCAGACACGCCGATAAGCCGAACGCCTCCGACGGTTGCCGCCATGTCACCGCCACACCCCGGCTGCGGGCCGCGCTGCAGAAGGCGGCCAGCAACTGCACGCCGGCCGCGTCGGCGCGTTGCACCTGGCTGGCGTCGAGGGTCACAGCCTGGCCGCCCTTGAGGGCCTTGCTTAATTGCCGGTGCAATTCACCCACCCCGGATATATCCAGCGAGTCGCCGCAGGCGATGGTCGCCTGCGATATACCCTTGACACCTTTTTTACCAGCAATGGGCTTTACCCCGTTAGACTTGGTCTTGGCCATGAACTCATTCTCTTAATATTTGATGACTGGGGATCGGCGAGTCTGCCAAAACCTTGATAACAGACCCGTGCATGCCGTTACGTTCGAACCGGGTGGGCAGACATGCCTCTCGTCTGCCCACATTGCCCTGAATCCGCGTGGGCACAAAAAACGTGCCCACCCTTGTGACTCAGCCGAAACAATGCAACTTGCGGGCCAGACAATGCAGATGACCCTCTCGGAGCTGGGCTTTAATCAGGCTCGATCTCGTCGTTCGCGCTTTCCAGGCTCGATACCGGCTTAAGACGCTGGTTGCGCTCATCCGCCTCGCCTTGCTCGCGGCGCTCCGCGCTACGCACCTCCTCGTGGCGGTAACGTGTCACGACCTTACCGAGCGCCATGCTTTTGCTGCGGGTGGCGAACCATTGACGTTTTGCTTCTTCATGGACGTTGCGTGCGGCTTCCACCAGGGCCAACTGCCCGCTGATAGCTTGATCCAGCTTGGCGATGAAATGACGGTAATCCTGGATCTGGGCCGCCTCCATGCCCACACCGCTCGCCGTCTTGTAACGCATATGGTATTCGGCCCTGTAGCCGACCAGTTCGTTGAGCCGCGCCTCGCGCTCGTCCAACACCTGCTGGGTCTCCGCCATGGCAAGCGCCGCCCCTTGCTCGCGGTTCTCGGCGACTCGGGTTACGGGTTTCAGGCGTTGTGATCGAGTCATAGGGGCTAGGGGTTAGGGGTTAGGGGCTCTAACGGCAGGGGCTAGGGGCTGGGGTTTTTGGGTTTAGGTTTTCCCTAGTCCCTAGCCCCTAGATCCCAGCCCCCGCAGTTAGAACTTTCCCCGACATCTCTATCAACCCCCTGAGGTCATGAAGGCTATCGTTGAGGGTGACGGGCTGATGCTGATCCTGCTGCAAAAAATCCATGAGGTGCGGCTGCATGGCGATGGCATCGTCTATCCGCGCGTCGCTGCCTGCGGTGTAGGCGCCCACGCTGATGAGGTCGCGGCTTTGCTGATAGGTTGAGTAGATCTGTTTGAAGCGGCGCGCCGTCTGCTGGTGTTCGGTGGTGGTGATCTCGTTCATGGCGCGGCTGATGGAGGCCTCGATGTCTATCGCGGGATAATGTCCCGCCTCGGCCAGCGTGCGTGACAACACCACGTGGCCGTCCAGAATCGCACGCGCGGCGTCGGCGATGGGATCGTTATGATCGTCACCCTCGGTCAACACAGTGTAAAAAGCAGTAATCGAACCGCCGCCCACATCGCCGTTACCGGCCCGCTCCACCAGTTGTGGCAGTTTGGCGAATACCGACGGCGGATAACCCTTGGTGGCGGGCGGCTCGCCGATGGCGAGCGCGATCTCCCGCTGTGCCTGGGCGTAGCGGGTCAGCGAATCCATCAACAATAAAACTTGCAGGCCGCGATCGCGGAAATACTCGGCGATGCTGGTGGCGAGCGCCGCGCCCTGGATGCGCATGAGCGGCGGATTGTCGGCGGGTGAGGCCACCACCACGGCGCGCTTCATACCCTCCGGGCCCAGAATATTTTCGATAAATTCCTTCACCTCGCGGCCGCGTTCGCCGATCAGCCCGACCACGATGACATCGGCGTTGGTGTAGCGCGTCATCATGCCGAGCAGCACGCTCTTGCCGACGCCGCTGCCGGCGAACAAACCCATGCGCTGCCCGCGCCCCACGCTCAGCAAGGCATTGATGGCGCGCACGCCCACATCGAGCGGCTCGCGTATCGGCCGCCGCGCCAGCGGATTGATAAAACGCCCGGTGAGCGGCACCCGCAATTCGGTATGCAACGGCCCGGCGCTGTCCAGCGGACAACCCGCGCCATCCAGCACTCTGCCCAACAAGGCTTCGCCGACCGCCGCCTCGCACACGCGGCCGGTAGGAATCACCCGGGCGTTGGGCGCGATGCCGCGGATATCACCGGTCGGCATCAGAAATAATTTTTCGCCGGCGAAGCCCACTACTTCGGCCTCGACGCTGCCGTTCGGCCCGCTTACCAGACAGCGTGAACCGATGGCGGCCTGACAGCCCACGGCTTCGAGGGTGAGACCCACCACACGGGTGAGTTTGCCCTCGACGACTAATGAAATCGGCGTCTCGGCGCGCTCACGGCAACGCCCCAGCCGCTGCGCCCACAGCACGCCGTTGTCCTCGGGGCTCCGGCTCTCGCGGTGATGGCTATGCCGGTGTGGGGCTGTCGCTGTCACGCACGCCTCCCAACACGGTGGCGATCAGTATCGCCAGGCGGGTCTCCACGCTGGCGTCTATTGACGAGGTATCCGTTATCACGCGGCACCCGCCGCGCGTCAGCACCGGATCTTCCATGATGCGCCAGGGCCGTTCGGCATCGTTGATCGCCAGGGCGTCCCGCACCAGGGTCGCGTCCTCGGGGTGCAGATAGAGGCGGGCGTTGCGGGTGGCGACCGGCAGACTCGCCATCGCCTCGCGCACCACCGCGACAATCTGACCCGGATCGGACTTTATTTCGCGCCGCACCAGTTGCCGCAGCATGGTCGTAGTGAGCAGCAGCAATTCCTGCTCGACCTGTTGATCCAACCCTTCGAACGGCTCGCTCAGGGCGCGCATCATCTGGTCCAGCCGCTGCACTTGGGCGTGTACCTCGGCCTGGCCGGCGGCGAGACCCTCACGACGGCCCAAGGCGAAGCCTTCCTCATACGCCTGGCGCTGCATTTGTTCGATTTGACCCGCGGTGAGCATGTTGGGGCCGAGGCCCGCACCAGACGGCGCGCCACGCTCAGACGACTGCACGACCGGCAGCACCCAGCGCTCGCAATCAACAAGGTCCTGCTGCTGGATGATCCTAGACATATTGCTCGCCGCTGCCGCCCAGCGCGAGTTCGCCGGCATCCGCCATGCGGCGGGCGATGGTGAGAATCTCCTTCTGCGCGCCCTCGACCTCGGACAGACGTACCGGCCCCTTGGCCTCCAGATCGTCGCGCATGATTTCGGCGGCGCGCTTGGACATATTCTTGAAGATCTTGTCCTTCATCGCGTCGTCGGCGCCCTTCAAGGCGAGCAACAGGTTCTCCGACGACACTTCGCGCAACAGGGACTGTATGCCACGGTCGTCCACTTCCAGCAGGTTCTCGAACACAAACATCAGATCCTGGATTTTCTGCCCAAGATCCGCATCCAGTTCCTTGACCTTCTCCAGCAGCGTGGACTCCATCGTGGTGTCCATATTATTGAGGATATTGGCGGCGGTCTTGACACCCCCGACCGCGGCGGACCTCACGTTGCTGGTGGAGTCGCCGGAAAACTGTTTCTCCATGATCTCGTTCAGCTCGTGCAGCGCGGCGGGCTGTATGCCGTCGAGCGAAGCGATGCGCATCAGCACATCCAGCCGCACCCGGTCGGGGAATTGGGCGATCACCTCGGCGGCCTGATCGCTGTCGAGATAGGCCAGCACGATGGCGATAATCTGCGGGTGCTCCAAGCGGATGACCTCCGCCACCGCGCGCGGCTCCATCCACTTGAGCGCCTCCAGCCCCTTGCTGTTGTTGCCCATCAGGATGCGGTCTATGACTCCGCCGGCCTTGTCCTGGCCCAGCGCCTTCACCAGCACGTTGCGGATGTACTCTTCCGAACCGATGCCGAGATTGGTCTCGTTGTCCACGGAGTCGCAAAAATTCGCCAGCACCTCGCCGACCTGCACCTTGGAGATATTGTTCAGCGCAGCCATGGTGGTGCCGAGCTTCTGCACTTCCTTGGGGCCCATGTGTTTCAGTATCTCGGAGGCGTATTGTTCGCCCAGACTGAGCAACAGTACCGCGGCGCGTTCTACCCCCGGCAATTTAGCAGGATTCTCAACCATCGCTCGCTACCCAGGTCTTGACCACTTGCGCGACGCGCTTGGGATCTTGCGCCGCCATCGTCTTGATGGTGCTGAGATTGCTATCGTAATTGCTGGGGCCGGCCAGCCGCGCCGCTTGACCGGCTCCGCCGAGGCTTAGCCTATCTTCCGCTACCCCCATCATGTCGCCTGCGCCGCGCGGGACGGAGTCGCCGCGCGTGGCAAGCCCGCTCAACACCGGACGCAGCACCCCGAACACGATCAGCAACACCACTATACCGGCGCCCAGTTGCTTACCCAGACTCGCCAGCCACGGCTTCTCGAAGAACGACGGCTCGGGCGGCGGCTCGACCGCCTCCGGCACATTAAATGAAGCATTCACCACGTTGACGGTGTCGCCGCGTTTTTCATTGAAGCCGACGGCGTCCTTGACCAGCGCGGTGAAGCGGGTCAGCTCCTCCGGCGTGAGCGGGGTCTTCACCGGATCGCCGTTGTCATCAACGCTCTGGCGATCGTTCACCACCACCGCCACCGACAGGCGCTTGATAGTGCCGCTCGCCATCTGGGTGTGACTGATGGTCTTGTCGAGTTCGTAATTGCGCGTCGCGCGCGCGCTGCTGTTTTGCGGGCCGGATGCACTGCTGTCCGCCGCCGTCGCTCCGGCAGCAGGTGCTGCGGCATTGGCGGGAGTAGGCGCGACGGTCGCAGCAGCAGGCGGCTGGTTGGACAGCGCGCCCGGTATCCCGCTTGCCGCGCCGCCGGCGGCGGATTTTTCCTCACTGGTCTGCTCACTGCGCAGGGCCGGTTTCTCTTTGTTAAAACTTTCCTGGGTCTGCTCGGTGAGGGTGAAATCCATCTCGGCCACGATCTGCGCCCGCACCCCCTCCGCCCCGACGATGGGCGAGAGTATGCCCTCGATGCGTTTCACGTAAGACTCTTCCAGGCGCTGGGTGTATTCGAATTGCGAGGCGCTCAACGCCATCTCGCGTGAGGATTTCTGGCTGGTGAGCAACTGCCCCTTCTGGTCTATCACCGTGACCTGCTCGGCGGAGAGATTGGGAATGCTGGAGGCCACCAGATGCACGATGGCCGTCACCTCACCGTCCGACAGATTACGTCCCGGATAGAGATTCACCACCACCGAGGCGCTCGGCTCCTGTTTGGCGCGCACAAACATGGATTGTTTGGGTATGGCCAAATGTATCCGGGCGCCCTGTACATTGTTGAGCGTGGCAATGGAGAGCGCCAGCTCCTCCTCCAGGGCGCGCTGATAGCGCGCGGCCTCCATGAACTGGCTGGTGCCGAAACCCTGCTGACCTTCCATGGCCTCGAAGCCGCCGGATGTCCCCTTCGGCAACCCCTGCGTGGCCAGCTTCAGGCGCGCATCGTGCACGCGCTCCATGGGAACCTGTATGGCGCCGCTGCCCTGGTCTACCTTGTACGGGATATTATTCTTTTGCAGGGCGTCAATGATCTGACCGCTGTCCTTGTCCGACAGACTGCTGTACAGCACGCGATAGCTCGGCTCCTGCCCCCACATCACCACCGCCACGCCCAGCGCCACGCTGGCGGCGAGGCCGATCAATAAGCCCAACTGGCGCACCAGAGGGAGATGGGTGAAGCCCAATGCTGAAGTTGTAAAATTTGGCATATTCATATTAAAAACAGTGACAAGATACAAGATACAAGATACAAGTCATCTTCCGAATTAATCTGCTTTTTTCTTGTATCTTTTATCTTGTATCTTGTATCTCTCATACCTGCATATTCATCACGTCTTGATAAGCCGACACCAGTTTGTTGCGCACCTGGGCCATGGCCTGAAAAGAGATGCTGGCCTTTTGCAGCGCGACCATCACTTCGGCGAGGTCGGTCTGCTTGTCGCCGCTCTCGAATGCCTGGGTCAGCTTCGAGGCCGTTTGTTGGGCCTCGTTGACCCCATCAATAGAGCGCTTGAGCAGATCCGCAAAACCACCCTCGCTGGCAGCGTTGGCGGCAGGTGTTTCACCGCGCGCCAGAGCAGCCGTGCTGCGCAGTTGATTTAAAAGTTGCGAGACATCTATATCGTTCATGTGCATCACCTAAATTGAGTGGTTGCCAGCAGCGTAGGGTGGGCACATTGTTTGTGCCCACATGCCAACTTGATTCCGCGTGGGCACAAACAACGTGCCCACCCTACCAACTATTCCCTAGATCCTAGCCCCTATATTTCATGCAGATTCCACGCCAACCTCACCGGGCAGGGCATAGCCCTCCTCGCGCAGCCGCGCGAGCTTGTAGCGCAGCGTGCGCTGGCTGATCCCCAGCCGCACGGCGGCCAGTTTGCGGCTGCCCATCGTCTGCGTGAGGGTCTCGACAATCAGTTCCTTTTCGCGCGCCTTGAGATCGCCGCCCAGCTTCTCCTGTTTGGGCGTCTGCGCAGGCGCCGCCATGCCTTCCATCGCAACCGCTTCAAACTGCAAATCCTCCGCGCCGATCTCATCGCCGGGTTGCATGATGAGCGCACGCTGAATGATGTTGTCCAGTTCGCGGACATTTCCCGTCCAGCGATGCGCGAGCAGACGCGCCTTGGCCGCTTCAGACAAAACCGGTGCGGGGCGCTGGCTGGTCTTGGCGCTGCGCGCCAGGAAATAATTTGTCAGCGGAATAATGTCCGCCGGACGCTCGCGCAAGGCGGGCCAGTACAGCGGGAACACATTGAGACGGTAAAACAAATCCTCGCGGAACCGCCCGGCGGCGACCTCATCGCGCAGGATGCGGTTAGAGGTGGCCAGCACGCGCAGATTTAACGGAATCAACTTGCGGCGGCCCAGGCGCTCTGCCTCGCGCTCCTGCAACACGCGCAGCAGCTTCGCCTGCAAGCCCAGACTCATCTCGGAGATCTCATCGAGCAACAGCGTGCCGCCCTCGGCCTGCTCAAACTTGCCGGGGCTGGCCTGATAGGCCCCGGTGAAGGCGCCCTTCTCGTAACCGAACAGCGTCGCTTCCAGCATGTTTTCCGGAATCGCCGCGCAATTGATGGCCACGAACGGCCCTTTGCTGCGCGATGAATGGCGGTGGACATAACGCGCCAGCACCTCCTTGCCGGTGCCGCTCTCGCCGCCGATCATCACGGTGGCCTCGCTGTCGGCCACGCGCCGGGCCAGGCTGACCAGTTTCAGGCTGCGCTGATCCACGGCGATCAACTCGGCGTCCTCGTCCGCGGTATGTATCAAAAAGCGGCTCACGCGCTGAATCAGCGCCTCGGCCTCGAAGGGTTTCACCAGATAATCCACCGCCCCATTGCGCATCGCCTCCACCGCGCTCTTGATGGTGCCGAAGGCCGTCATCAGCAACACCGGCAGATCGGGGCGGCGAATACGGATTTGTTTCAACAGCGCATGACCGTCCATCCGCTCCATCTGGATATCGCTCACCACCATACCGAGATCACGGCCACGCCCACCCTCATCCAGAAACTCCAGAGCCTGGCGGCCGTTTTCAGCGGCGAGCACCGAATAGCCGGCCAATTGCAGGGTGTCGCACAACGCTTCGCGCAGCGACAGGTCGTCTTCTACTACTAATACCGTGGAATGACTCATAACGTCCTCTCTTTAAGTTTTTTTCTTTTGGCACTGTCTATCGGAAACAACTTTGCGGTATGCCGCGCCACTTCACTGGGTAAAATCTTCGCGGGCTTGAGCGGCAGGCGCAGCCCGAAGGTGCTGCCCTGTCCCGGTTCGGATTCCACCCACACTATTCCTTGATGCGCGCGCACGATGGCCTGCACCACCGCGAGACCCAGGCCGGTGCCTTGCGCGCGGGTGGTAAAAAACGGTTCGAAGATGCGCCCCAGCACTGCCTCGGGGATGCCGGGGCCGTTGTCGCTGAGCAGCAGATTGAGGGACTCAATGCCGTGCGCATCGCTCACGGTCTGCGTTAGCAACTGCAACCGTCCGCCCTTGCCGCAGGCCTGTATGGCGTTGTTGACCAGATTCTGCAAGGCGCTCAACAAGGCCTCGCGGTTGCCATGCAGCGTCGCCTGTGGGGCTTCATTCAAGATTTCCAAACGGCACTCCGCCACCGACAGCGGCGCATCCATCGCCTGCTGCAAATCCTGCAACAGCACCTCGACCGTGAATTCATCGGCGCCGCAGTGGCCGCCCTTGGCGAACACCAGCATGTCGCTTACTAACTGTTCGAGATGGCGCAGGCGCGACAATACCTTGCCTGCATACTGGCGGTAATCAAGATGCTCGTGTTGTGGGAAGGTAAGCTGCGAGGTATACAACAGTGCGGCGGATAACGGGGTACGAATCTGGTGGGCCAGCGCCGCCGCCATCTCGCCCATCACCGACAGACGGCGATGACGGCTCAGCCCCTCTTGCAGGGTGTGCAGCTCGGTGACATCCCTGAGCAGCAGGATCTGGCCGGGCTCCGTACCCAATGAACTGGCGGAAAGACTCACGCGCCGGCCGTCGCGCAACAACAGTTCCTGACCCTCACCCAGTTGCGGGGCGAACACGCGCGCGGCCACCGCCGCCCAATTCAATCCCAGCAAGGGCTCGCCCAGCAACGCTACGGCGGACGGATTATATTCCTGAATACGCCCGGCGCCGTTCAGCACCACGACACCGGCGGGAAGTACATTGAGCAAATGCGTCAGCCGGTTGGCCAGACGCTCTTTTTCGGCAAGTTGTAACAGGCGTTCACTGCGTGCCGCCGCCAGCTCGTCGGTGAGCTGGGCGACGCGATTTTCGAGGACGAGATAGGAGGCGCTAAGCTGTTCCGAGACCTGGGTGAAAACGTGGAAGGCGTCTTCCAGACCTTGGGCTTGGTGAGTCGGCGCGTGCTTCATGTTTTTGCTCTCGCTAATGAGTCAGCTAGGAATGGTCTCTGTACCACTCCCAAGAGCAAAAACTGTGCCTGTACTACTTATTCTATATAAAACAAACTCTTATAAAATATGCCCCAAAACGAGCGTCAATATTCCGCCGGTTCGTCGGCACGCTGTAGACCGTACTTGCGCAGCTTTTCCACCAGCGTGGTACGGCGCATCTTGAGCCGGGTAGCGGCCCGCGTGACCACCCCGTCGGTTTCCTCCAAGGCTTGCTGGATGAGGTTGATCTCCATATTCTTGAGGTGTTCGCGCAGGTCTATGCCATCGCGCGGCAAGCGTGCGGACTGCTGTAGCGCCGCCGGCAGCACCTCATCCTCGGCCAGCGGCAGGGTGTGCGCCACCGCAGCGCGGAATTTCTCCGGCAGGTTTTGCAGGTCCACCAGCCCGTAGGGATAAAGGATGGCGAGCCGTTCGATCAGATTGGCGAGTTCGCGCACGTTGCCGGGCCACGGATACTGGCAGAGCGCCAGCACCGCCGTCGGGGTCAGCCGCACCGAACCGCGCTTTTCGTGCTCGATGCGCAGGATCAGCTCGTTGATAAGCAACGGAATATCCTCGATCCGCTCCCGCAATGGCGGCATTTGAATCGGGAACACGTTCAGACGGTAATAGAGGTCCTCGCGGAATTTGCCGGATTTGATGGCCTCCTCCAGATTGATGTGGGTCGCGGCGATGATGCGCACGTTCACCGCGATGCTCTTGTTGCTGCCCACCCGCTCAAAGGTGCGTTCCTGTAACACCCGCAACAACTTGACCTGCATGGCGAGACTCATGTCGCCGATCTCATCGAGGAACAGGGTGCCGCCTTCAGCCATCTCGAAGCGCCCCTGGCGCGTGCTGATGGCGCCGGTGAAGGCGCCCTTTTCATGGCCGAACAGCTCGCTCTCCAGCAGGTCGGACGGAATAGCGCCGCAATTGACGGGGACGAAATTGTGGTCGCGCCGCGCCGACTGATAGTGCAGGTTGCGCGCCACCACCTCCTTGCCCGTCCCCGACTCGCCCAGGATCAGCACGTTGGCGTCCGACTGCGCGACCTGCTCCATCTGCTGCCGCACCTCGCGGATCGCCCGGCTGTTGCCCACCAGACTGCGAAACATTTCCAGCGGCCGTTTCAGGCTGGCGCCCTCTTTACTTTCCTTGTAGATCTGGGCCTGACTCAGCACGTGGTTAAGCTGGGTATATTTGATCGGGAAATCCACCGTCGCCAAAAATCCGCCGGTGAGGTCCAACGGTACCTGCTGCGGGACATTCGCTTCTTTCAGTAACAGGATAGGGAGATTGGGCGCCCATTCGGTAATGGCGCGATATATATCCAATAAGATGTCGTCCGACCCGCAGCGGCCGAGCAGGGCGACGTGAACGGAGTCGGGTTTATCGAGGGCGTCGCGCCACTTCTTAGGATCGGCGACCAGGACGGGCATGTGATCTATACATTCCAGCAGCGTCTTCAGCAGATCGCGCCGTTGGGCATCCGCCTCTATCACTAATACTGTCATTGGCGTGGACATTGATCTCATCTCCCAATGCAACCGTTGAACCGAGGGGGCCGATAACTAAGCGGTAGCCGCACATAGCAGCAAGCACTACCTGTATAAACTTAGTTATATCCAATAGTTAAGCACTAAATTCAAGAGATGTCAAAAACTAGACGGGAAACTGGGCTAGGGGCTAGGGGCTAGGGGTTAGGGGTTAGGGATTAGGGGTTAGGGGTTAGGGGTTAGGGGTTAGGGGTTAGGGGTTAGGGGTTAGGG
>CAYUAZ010000044.1:0-11618 GCA_964442865.1 uncultured Gammaproteobacteria bacterium | reverse complement strand
GATTTCCAGGGCGTATTCCAGCATCACCTCAATCTTGCGGCGGCCCAGCGTGCGGGTGTTGGCCCCGTACTGACGGTTGAAGTTGGCCAGCTCAAACTCGTCGAACTCGGCAATGTGGAACCCGCCCACCCCGGCGCGCACCAGACTGATGAGATAATCCCCCCCCACCCCGCCCATACCGGCGATGGCGACGGTGGATAGTCGCAGACGCGCATGTTCGGCCGGGCTGACGATGCCGAGGTTGCGGCTGAAGGCGCTGTCATAATCAAATTCAGTCATCGAAGGCCTCTATAGACGAGTGGCGGGGAGGGTTCGCACATCTTTGACTCAGGGAAATGGAAATTGCAAGAGCCTTGTCTGCCCTGTTGGCTGGATACACCGGCGGCCACCTCCATGTCAGGCGCAGCTTGTCGAGAAATTTTACAGCTCACCCATTAAAAATTCAGTACATGCGCATAACATATTGATTAGTCGAAATATTATATTTATGGCACGGTGTGTGCTTTAGTTAAGATCAAGGTGGATAGCCTCGATTCAATTGACCTCTACAAAGGAGAATGAAATGAAACTAAGAAAACTTGCTGGTGCGATGGCTATATCCATGGCGTTAGCATCTGGTGCAGCGTTGGCCGATCCCTTCTATATTGATGTTGGTGCGGCGGGTGGGACGGGTGTTTTTCCTCCTTTTGGGGATGTGAATACCACAACGGGAGTTTTTGCTTCCTACCAATTATTTGCAAACACCACATCAACAATTTACGACACAAATGTTACGGGAACTCTGAGCGTTGGTGATCAGTTCATAGATGTCGGCAATGCAAATCTCACAGCTGGGTTGCCGAACGGTGACAGCGAAGGCATCAATGCGAACTTTGGTTTTGGTATTCTTTCCGAGATTACTACGAGTTGGAGTAATTTGGTAGGCTCTATAAGTGCCATATCGCCGATTATATCGGGTCCTCTTGCTGGTGGATTTATTACCACTACTAGTTATGTAGCGGGTGGCGTGTTCGATTTTTACTTCGATGTTCCTGGTAATGCTGCTTATGGAGCAACGGTTGCTGCGGCTGACGATACTGGTCACAGTCCTTCCAACGAAGCCTTACCTGGCCCCAAGGTGCTGACCCTCGTGCTGACTGATGGTACAGGTTCAAGCACCTTCAACGCCGCTGGAAATTTCGTTACCGGTTCGTCTAATCTATTTGCTGAAATTACCTTCGCGCTGAATAACTTCTGGTGGTTCGATAACGGTAATGGCGTGGCAGATGCTGGTGATAAAGACTTCGCTGACCTGTTGGGTTTGCTGATTCCGATAACGTTGAATGCTGCTGTTGATCAGAACACAAACAATGTTGTTAATGTTCCCGGTGATGGCAGTGCTGGACCGGTTGGATTCGGCAACCAGTTACTGGTAGTTCATTCCGATCATGACGGCTCGATCGGGTTTTCTGCTGTTCCTGAGCCGGCCAGCATTGCCCTGCTAGGTCTGGGCCTGCTGGGTCTGGGCTTGAGCCGCCGCAATAAAAAAGCTGCTTAACACCAGTACCTAAGTTTTAAGTTTGATCTGATAAAGCCGCGCAGTTATCTGCGCGGCTTTTTTTTAGCGAGTGGCAGGAGTGGCAGGGTCAGTTCTTTAGTTTATAGCCAGCGCCGAGGAAAGGTGCAGTTTGATAGATTGAAAGAACGTGCAAAGTAAAGAGCTTGTCTTCCCCCCGTCTTCCGTCGATGCTACAAGCAAACAGCAATCTCGGGCGTATCCTGGGAATGGGAAGGCCCGAATATGAACTGTGACAGGCAGGTATCGTGATTGGACAAGGCTGTTCGAATGGCGTGGGTGCCGATAAAGTAGGGTTGACGTGGGGGTTGAACCGCAGTGTTGAGGGGGCCGGCCATCGGGAACGGGAAGCCGATGATCCGAGCCAGCAATCGCGCCAGGGAGGGTTCCATGGCAGCGTAGTAGTGGGTAATGCCATGTTTGTGGGCGAGTTTGAAAATCTCGCGATACAGCCCCAGGGTCACGAGCGGGCCGTTCTGTTTGCCTACCGCACTTGCAGGACGCGGTCGTTGGGAGGGTGGCTGGTGCAGCCCGGCGCTGGAGAGTTCGCCCCGGTGGCGGCGCAATTCGCTGGCGATCGCCAGGCGACCGATTTCCCCGATCTGGTTTGGAGGGATGGCCGTTTGATGAGACATGGGATAACGGGAGGTGATGCTCAGGCCTTTGGCATTGGGCAGAATCAGCCGGGAACAGCCCACAGCGTCCCCCGTTTCCAGCGAGCGACAGAGCACATGCTCACTGTGTGCATCGTAAGCGTCACTTTCCAACGGGACGTCGCTGAAACACCAGCCAAGGCTGGGCAAGCGCTTCAGCTCTTCACAGAAGACTTTGTGTCGCAGCGCGAGATAATCCCGGTAGGCCCGGGTGCCCGGTGTCACTACGGAATACTCGAATCTCTTCTCCATCACGGCAGTCCTCCGATATTTACTTCAGTACTTGAGCGTGCTTGTGTGTTAACAAGCCACCAAGGTTTACCAAGTTGGGACTATTTTACATCATTAGAGCTTTTCGGATGGTTGCCAGATCCTTTGAGTCTATGGGTAGTGCCGCTAGACTGTAGTCTGGGTGGAAGTGCCGGATGTATTGTGTTTTCAATGTTCTCGTCCAGAATTCGGAGCATGGCTCGCGCTAGATACAATTACCATATAAATCAATATGATATTTGATTTATATAAGTAAGCCAAGCTTTGCTCAGTGTAAAACGCGCCGACATTGAGCCCAACGCACCAATTCAGACATAACCTGTCGGGAAAGGTTCGATGCAGGTCCTCGACTCTTCGGGGTGCCGATGTTGCAGGTTAACCCGTGCTTTGTGCTTGCAGGAAACGGAGGATGCATGTTTCCCTCTGACTCAGGCTGCGCTCCATTTCTACGGCGCTGATAAGATAGACCCGCCTGGGGGGCTCGACGTTTTCATTGGTGGGTCCAACCGGCACCCAGGGAAACCCCAGCGTCTTGAGGAGTCGGCTGAAACGGGTTTCCATGGCCGCCATGCAGTATTCAATTCCGTTCTGCCTGCATAGCAGGTAGATCTCCCGGTACATGCCCAAAACCAGCTCCGGCTGGTGCCGACGGTGGTTATCCGGAAGCCGGTTCATTTCTGATTCAGGCGTGCTACTTGGATTGAAGCGTAAACGACGATGCAGGTGATGACGGCGGGTATCCGGAGGTTGGCTTATTTCTGGCTCAGGATCACCCTGGAAAGGCTTGTTTCGATCCTCCTGGCGACGACGGAACTGCGGGGCGATGGCCATGCGGGAGATTTCACCGATATTGTCATCTCTCGCATCAGGGTAGGGAAGAGGGCGGTCAATGATGTACCTGGGGGTCACATTCAGTCCAACCGGACTGGGGAGGATAACCCGGACCGACGCTGCGGGGCTGCCTGTGGCCTTGTGGTAAGACATAAAATGACGGCTGTACTGGTCATAGAGGTCAGTCTCCATGGGTCGGCCATTGCTGGATAACAGACAGGAGGATGGAACAACGCGATGGAGTTCTTTGCAAAAAACCTCATAACGAAATTCGAGATAAAGTTCATAGGCGGAGGTTCCCCACACAACCTCCTCGAAATTGAAATAGCCGGTTTCCATGCTGAGCTCCTCAGTCCGATCGCCATTCATAGTTTTTCACCGGTGACGATGAATACGCCGCCAGCGACTAATTGGGATCCGCCCGTCACTTCCCGCGACAGATCATCGAATAATAGTTTGATGTCTATGGCATCGTCTAGCAGGGAGGCTTTGTAACCCAGAAGGATATTGAACAGCACGTCGAAGGGCAGTTCGCTACTGGTGAGGGCCAGGATGCGACTCTTGACGTTGACGAATCCTGCATGAGTTATCATGTGCTGCAGCTTGCGGCCGATGAAACGATCTCCCCCCTTTTCGGCCTGGGTTGTCTGGGCTGTGTGCAGAATCTGGCTGACGCGGTGGTCCTCGGGATAGAAAACGACCAGTCCATCGTCGGAATCGACAGCACAGAAATGCCCACCCGACCGCATGGTTCGGTGGATTTCCGAGACTACGGTTTCGGGCTGGGGAATGTGCTGAAGCACGAACCGGGCGTAGGAGAAATCGATGCTGCTGTCCGGGACGGGCAAGCAGTCTCCGTAGGCCTGAACCGGGTACAGGCCCCGGGCGGGCCTGTTGCGGACATTGCTCTCCACTTGTATCAGCAGCTCGGGGCTTGGGTCTACGACATACAGGCTACCCTCTGGCGCCAGTTCGGCCAGCAGGTCGGAAACAAACCCTGGGCCACAGCCCAATTCAAGCACGTCGTGCCCGGACTGAATGCCGGCCGAACGCAATATGCCGGCCTCTATGCCCCGAACCGCTTGGGCTTGCTGGCGCAGCCGCTCGGTTTGGAAACCTGTGTCGTTCAGTGTTTCGAAGTTGTAGGAGCCTATACTCATGATGTGGTCATGTTGGATGCGGAGCTTGGTAAACCACCGATTATGGCTTTTGTCAGAATGTTACGTACCTCAGCTATGGCATCGCCGGTTTCCGTCTTGTTCCCGCTAGGGTGAAGGTGGGATTCCTGTCGCTACCTGAACCATGCTCGGTATGGGGTAGGTTGTCAATAGCCGTTAGGGTCAGTTCTTTAGTCGTTAGGGTCAGTTCTTTAGCTTATAGTTAATGCCGAGGAAAGGCGCAATTCGTAGATTGAGGGCACGAAGAACGGCCAGGCCCTGTTCGCCTAACTCTCCACCGCCCTCCATTTCAGTCTGGATCTGAGAAATCCGGCTTGGCGATACGTTCGCCATACCCGCCACCTCTTTTAGGCTTAGATTCGCGGCTCGCCGCAGCAAATACACGGCCAATTTAAAGGGGCTCGCGTTGGTTCGGTCCAGCACGTGTTCCCCGCCGATGCTGTAGATTTGCGCCACGGCACGTATGATCACCTGTGGGTCAGGCCGGGTCGGGATGCGCTGCTCAAGCGGGATATTGTCTGGCGGCTGCGTAGCTGCGAGCCCCTGCATCCGCTCAAGAAACGTCTCACCACCAAGGTAAATTTGGCCGGACAGATTCGACCACGGTGAAGGCAACCCCCGTCCTTGTACGACGAAGCGTGCATAGGCACACCGTGCTGCAGCCAGCTCCGGGTGAAACAGCCCCAGTACCCTGCTGGCGTCAAGCCATTGCGGGGCAGACATTTCACCGGCTGTAGCTCTATAGCTGCTCCAACGCCACGCGGCCGGATCATCCACAACCCCTGCGCGGATCGGATTCAAGACAACGTAGCGGCAAAGCTCCAGCAAGTAAGCGTCCCGGTCCACCAGAATGGACTTGTACCGGCCCTGCAGCACATGCCCCACCAAGCCGTGACGACGATTGAACGCTTGGGTATACACACCATTCAGCCGCCGCATTCCACACCCGAGATTGGGCTCCGGCGTCTCAAGCAGCAGGTGATAATGGTTGTCCATTAGACAGTAGGCATAAAGCAACCATCTTTGCTGCCCCACCTCTCTGCCCAATAAATGAATAAACCGTTGGCGATCTTCGTCGTCGAGAAAAATTGCTTCGCGCCGGTCGCCGCGGGCAGTGATGTGATAAACCGCGCCGGGGAATTCGAGTCGTAAGGGGCGTGCCATGAATGAAGGCTACACTCAAATATGGTGCAAAGTAAAGAACTGACCCTGGTTTTTCGGTTGAAATTAGAATTCACCAATTAAATAGAGAATTCATTTACTTCCAGAGAGATTATGATATAAAATCTAGCTTCTTGTCCCAGTCTCTTGGGCGTGTCGAGTAGTGTTTGCTGCCCCAAGAGGGATAGTTCAGAGAGGGTTAGGAGAGTCCGGCTATTACAGTAAACGGAATCTGAATGGCGGGAATACACACAATGGCATAGTATCTGCCTCAGGAGATGGCTTGATATTTGCTGGTCATATTGGCATTTCTTATAGAGGGGTGAAGACAAGTGAAAATACAAAATTATTCTATACGCCGGTTACAAGCCTTGGGTCTCATGGTTGCGTTTTCCTTATCCCTAGGGGCGTGCGGGACCTATCCGTCCGGCCCCTCGTCTACCGCCAGCGTACCCGCACATGATTATTTGATTGGTCCGGGCGATAACGTGAATATCATCGTCTGGCGTAATCCGGAAGTATCCATGTCTGTTCCGGTTCGCCCCGACGGCAAGATCACGACGCCGCTTGTTGAGGACCTGCCGGCCACCGGGAGAACCTCCACGCAGTTGGCGCGTGAGATCGAAAAGGCTCTGTCAAAATATATTCAGGACCCGATCGTTACGGTGATCGTGACCAATTTCGTAGGCCCCTACAGCGAGCAGATCCGCGTCATCGGCCAGACCACCAAGCCGCAGTCGCTGCCCTATCGGGAGAATATGACGCTGCTGGATGTGATGATCGCAGTGGGCGGCTTGACCGATTTCGCGGCTGGCAACAACGCGACCATCTTGCGTACGGTCGGCGGGAAGGAGCAGTTCGGCATTCGTTTGGACGATCTTATCAACGGCGGCGACATTTCGGCCAACGTGGAAGTCCGTCCGGGCGACGTGCTCATTATACCGGAGAGCTTTTTTTAAGCCCGGCGGGGCAGCGGGGGTGTTGCCCGGCGCTGAGAGTGCCGTCGGTCGAGTATAGGCCCCCGATTTCGCGCTTTATGAGGTTCGGAGTGCCGAGGAGAGTTTTAAGATGCATGAGGTGATGGCCCAATTAATATCCTACCTGAAGGGGATATGGCAGCATCGCTGGTACGTGATCATTGTCGCCTGGATAGTGTCAGTCGCCGGCTGGGCGGTGGTCTACACCCTGCCCGACCGCTATGACGCAACGGCGCGAGTGTTCGTGGACACCCAAACCATACTCAAGCCGCTGCTGTCGGGCATGGTGGTACAGCTCAACGTGGATCAGCAGGTGGCGATGATGAGCCGGACCTTGTTGAGCCGTCCCAATCTGGAGAAGTTGGTCAGCATGGCGGATCTGGATATCACCGCGAAGACCGCGGCAGACAAGGAGTCGCTCATTGATGGGTTGGCCAGGCAGATCGGGATTGGGAGTGCCGGCAGGGATAACCTGTATGTGATCAACTACGGTCATCAAAAGCCGGAAGTCGCCAAGCGGGTCGTACAGGCATTGTTGACGATCTTTGTCGAGGGTAGCCTGGGGGATAAAAGAAAGGATGCGGATTCCGCCCGGCGTTTCATTGATGAGCAGATCAAGGCCTACGAGCAAAAGCTGATCGTGGCGGAAAACGCCCTGAGAGACTTCAAGCGTCAGAATATGGGTATGATGCCGGGTGAGGGGAAAGATTATTTCGGCAGGATGGCCGGGGCCAGCGGCGATGTGAATCAGGCCAAGCTCGCCCTGCGCGAGGCCGAAAGCGCGCGTGATGCAATTAAAGATCAACTGTCCGATACGGAGTCCAGCTCAATCGTTGATGAGCCGCCTCCAGCACCCGTAAATCCAGAGATTGACGCGCGCATTCGAGAGTTGACCAAAAATTTAGATGCCCTGCGTCTCCGCTATACGGAGCAACATCCTGATGTCGTCACTACCAAACGCATCATCGAGCAACTGGAAGCACAGAAGAAGGAAGAGGCTAAACTAACTCCTCCCTCTTCCGGGATGCTAAACCAAGGTCAGAATGCTAATCCGTTATACCAACAACTGTCCATTGCTTTATCCGAGGCTGAGGCAAACGTGGCTTCGATGCAGGCCAGAGTGAAAGAGTACGAGAGCCGTTACGAACAGCTTAAGGCTGCTGCGGATAGGGTGCCTCAAGTCGAGGCTGATTTCACTCAGCTCAACCGCGATTACTCGGTGCATAAGGACAATTACGAAAAGCTGCTGTCGCGGCGCGAATCGGCGCAGATTTCAGGAGAGCTCGATGCGACCAAGGGGACGGTTGATTTCAGAATCGTTGATCCGCCTCGCGTGCCGATTACTCCCAGCGGGCCTAACCGCCCGCAGTTAATGTCGTTCGTCCTCCTGGGAGGCTTGATAGGCGGTCTCGGCCTGGCATTTTTAGTCAGCCAAATACGACCTACTTTTAACGATCCCCGTACCTTGCGTGAAGTCACCGGTCTGCCATTGTTGGGGATGGTCTCCATGACCTGGACTCACCAGCAAACGAGAAAGTATAAAACCCGGCTCATTGCTTTTATTTTGTCCTTCTTAAGTTTGATGGGCGCCTATGCGGCAATTATGGCGATGTTGTTCTTGACCGCGAAGGTTGCCTAGCGGCGTGGCAGGGGGCTTCTATGAGTATTATTGAAAAAGCGGCGGGTAAACTTGGGGAAATTGTAAAGCCGATTCAGCCGGCTTCGGACGGCGAAAGGATCGCGCGGGATCGTGACGAAAATATAATCGAGGCTGCGGTCAACAGGGAGAAGCTGGGTGATAGGGTGAAATCCCCGGTGTCCAGCCAACCGTCGGCCGAGCCGCAAAGCGGGTCTACCACTCGCCTGCCGGAACAGGCCTCTCGCCAGGAGAATATCAATCTCGCCAAGTTACGGCAGGCGGGGATGATTACGCCTGACGGCGAGAGATCGCAGCTCGCCGAGCAGTTCAGGTTGATCAAGCGACCCTTGATTATGAACGCCTTTAACCAGGGTGCCTCGCCGATCAAAAACGGCAACCTGATTATGGTGACCAGCTCTTTTCCCGGAGAGGGGAAAAGTTTTTGCTCGATCAACCTTGCGATGAGCATCGCCATGGAAATGGATCACAGGGTGCTGTTGGTGGATGCCGACGTCGCCAAGCCCTCCATTCCAAAGTTTTTCGGCTTTAAAGCAGATAAAGGACTCATGGATGTCCTGCTCGACGAGCACGTTCAACTCTCCGATGTGCTGGTCAGAACTAACGTCGAGAAGCTCTCCATCCTGCCTGCCGGACGGGGGCATCGCTACGCCACTGAGTTGTTGGCCAGTGAGGCCATGAACCGTTTGCTGCGGGATATGGCGCAGCGTTACCAGGACCGTATCATTATCTTCGACTCTCCGCCGTTGCTGTCCACCACTGAGGCACGGGTACTGGCCACTCACATGGGGCAGATCGTGATGATCGTCGAGGCGCAAAAGACGACCCAAGAGGCTCTCAAGGAGGCGCTGCGTCAGATCGAATCCTGCGATGTCGTCAGTCTGTTGCTCAATAAGGGCAATGCGCTAACGGGCGCAGACTATTACGGCTACGGGCAATACGGCAGTTATGGTAAATAGTCACGATTGCTGCACGGTGTACGCGAGTTCAGGCGCAAGTACGGGCCTGCCAAGATGGACGCTGCGCTGTGCCGCGCTGAGTCTATTATTGCTGACGGCGTATGATGCGGGCGCTAAGGACTGGCTCATTACCCCGCGACTCAGCGTGAAGGAAACCTATACCGACAATGTGACGCTGGCGCCCAAGGGCCAGGAGCAGAGCGAGCTTGTCACTCAGATCAATCCCGGTGTTTCAGTGAGCAAAACGGGTAACCGGTTAAAGGTCAATGCGGCCTATACCCTGCAAACTCTGACCTATCTGCGCGACAGCAGCCGCAACAACACCAACCACCAGTTAAGCGCAAACGCAAATGCCGAGTGGGCGAAAGACTTTTTTTATACTGACGCGAGCGCATCTATTTCCCAGCAAAATGTCTCGTTGTTGGGAGTGCAGAGTCCCGATAATATCAATGTTACGGGTAATCGCGCGGACGTAAGAACGTATTCGATTAGCCCCTACATCCGCAGCAGGTTTGGGAACTTTGCAGATTATCTGGTGCGCTACACGCATAGTGCAGCCAGCACCAGTGCAGCCGGCATATCGGACAGCCAGTCTGACCGCATCAATGCGGAGCTAAGCAGCGCCAGGGCCTTCTACAAATTGGGCTGGCGGCTGCTTTATAGCAAGGATTATATAAACAACACAAATTTTCAGGACTATCAGAGAGAGAAATTTACGGGTGAACTGCGCTATTTGTTGAGCCGTAAGCTCAGTCTGGTGGGGTCTTATGGTCATGAAAATAACACCTTTTTGACCACCGGTCCAAAACCGGAAGGGTCCTTCTGGGACGCCGGTTTTGTCTGGACGCCGAGCATACGGACCAAGCTTGAAGCCCGTCTCGGCAGGCGCTATTTTGGGGATACCTATCTTCTCGATTTTAGCCAGCGCAGCCGGCGCACGGTCTGGAACGTCAGTTACAACGAAGACATTACGACCACGCATTCGCAGTTCTTTATCCCGGTGGCTATTGATACCGCCAGCCTGTTGGACAGCCAGTTCAGCTCGGCCATCCCGGATCCCCTTATCCGTGCGCAGTTTATTGAAGATTTTATCGTTCAGAACGGATTGCCGAGCACCACGGTGGGGTCGCTCAACTTTCTCGCCAATCAGGCGTTTTTGCAAAAACGCCTGCAGGCCGCAGTGAGTATAAGCGGCGTAAGAAACACAATGATCTTCAGCCTTTTTAGCTCAACTCGTGATACGCAGCAGACCGCAAGCAGCGCCCTGCTGGGCGACGCTGATTTTTTATTGAGCGATCATATCAAGCAGTACGGCGCCAGCGCTTTTTGGAATTCGCGCCTGACGCCGCGCACCAGTTCAAACGTCGGTGTGTCGTACTCTCGCAACGAGTTCAAGAATACTGGGAGGCAGGACGAACTGACAACGGTCAGGTTGGGTGTGCACAAACAACTGGCAAAAAAACTGAACGGTTCCGCGGATCTGCGCCACACGGAGCGCTCCTCCAGTGAGGGCGGTAATGATTATAAAGAGAATGCCGTTACGGTATCGCTGGATATGAAGTTCTAAGGCGGACACGCTTTTATGTATGAGGCATTCTATAATTTACATGCCAAGCCCTTCCAGTTAAATCCAGACCCTCGATTCTTCTACGGCAGCCGCGGACACATGCGCGTGATGTCGTACCTGGAGTACGGCCTGCACCAGGGTGAGGGATTTATCGTCATTACCGGTGAGATCGGCGCCGGGAAAACCACCCTGGTGCGGAATCTGTTTCGTGAGCTGGATACCGAGCATGTGGTGGCGGCGCATTTGGTGAGCACCCAACTGGATGCGGATGACACCTTGCGTATGGTGGTTGCGGCCTTCGGTCTTCCGCATGAAGATCTCAACAAGGCGACATTGTTGGGAAGACTGGAGACATTTTTACTTTCACTGCATAACCAAGGCAAGCGCGCGCTGTTGTTGGTGGATGAGGCGCAAAACCTGACGCCTCGCGCCGTGGAAGAGCTGCGCATGCTCTCGAATTTCCAACATGGCGAGAAGTCGCTGCTGCAAAGTTTCTTGCTGGGTCAGCCGGAATTTCGCAACACCTTGCAAAGCGAGGGGATGCAACAGTTGCGGCAGCGGGTCATCGCCTCGTACCACCTTGGGCCGATGGATGAGCCGGAAACCAGGGCCTATATTGAACACCGGTTACAGACCGCGGGATGGAAGGGCGATCCCTCCTTCAGTGCGGACGCGTTCAGTGCGATTTATAACTATACCGGTGGTATCCCCCGCAAGATTAATACCCTGTGCGACCGGTTGCTGCTGCTGGGTTATCTGGAGGACATGCACGCCTTTGGCGAGGCTGCTGTAAAAGAGGTGATTGCGGAT